>URPG01000129.1 GCA_900549675.1 uncultured Oscillospiraceae bacterium
ATAACCCGCCGTTCCAGCCAGCGGATGACGCCCTCGCCGGTGCGCTCCATATCCAGGGGCAGTAAATGTGCCTGTTCCTCGTTGGTATAGATGATTTCAGCTACCAGGCCGGACAATCCCTGCTTCTCCATAGAAAAGCGCATAAGCTCCGTGTCGAAGATACGGAGACTGTAAATATTACTCATAGGCTCTTCCTTGTCGTCCAGAAGAAGGGAAACATCTTTACCCAGTGCGGACGCAATTTTCAGAATCATATCCAGCGTAGGATTCTGCACGCCGCTCTCCAGGCGGCAGATGTTGGATCGCTGGGTTCCCACACGCCTTGCAAGCTCCGCCTGAGAAATGTCCTGTTCCAGCCGGGCCTCTACAAGCTGGGCAATGATTTTTTGCCGCTGTCGTAGTTCGTCCATGTTCTCACCTCTTTCACATATAATGTTATCATAAAAGATAACGTTATGCAAGAAAAAAGAAACCTAGGCGGGCTCATCGTTCCTGCACCAATGCTTCTCGGATGGGAATCCCCAGCCGGTGGCACAGGTAGTTGTTCACTACCTTGCCCCTGGGCGGTTTTTGATAAAATGAAATCCATTCATATTATCAGGAAAACGATGTGATCCCCTACATACAGGAGAAAAGAGTCACAGTGCAGGGCTGGTACCCGTTTGGCGGAAAAGGAGCATACATCGGAGCTGTTAGGCGATGAAACGATTACGGCTATCGCACAGGCACATGGAGTCATTTCGGCCTGGGTGATTCTTAGATGGAATCTGCAAAAAAACGTTGTGGTCATTTCGGGGTCAAGAAATCCGGAGCATATTCGGGAAAATCTCGATCGATATGGCTTTGTATTGACCGAAGAAGTTTTTCAGATAATCAACCTGTGGTATGACCTGGGCTCTAGTGCCATTCTCTAACTGATTGAGCCGTTCTTTTAGCTGTATCTCGAACCGCAGCTTGCGTTGTCTATCTTGGTAATCACCCTCTAAGGAACTTCAACCATACAATTGGTTTTTCTATTTTGTAACTAGAAGATATGGGAGCGTTAAACATTGAATAAAGTGGGAAAATGTAGTAAAATTATGACATTATCAAATATTAATTCCAGCAGATAATTTAAAGGATAAGGATACTGTCATATGGATTTGAAAGAAACCATGATACTGGTGGATGGGGAAGATAAAACCAAAGATATCCGCCTATTTCAACATGATACAAAAAACAATAAAATGCTAATCGGTTATTTCAAAGGAAATAAAATGTATCCCTATTCTTGCAGCCGTGTTAAAAAACTTGAGGATCCCAAGGTGATTGATTTAAACGGATGCGCTGCTTTTGCTGGCGGTATGCCGGTTTTTGAACCGCAGGCTATCCTTGACTTTGGGGAGCGTATTCGGATTATCGGATATCGTGGTACAGCGGAAACCGTACTTCCAAGCGCATTTTGTTTAGTAGAAAACAGTGCTGGCACTAACGATGCAGAAGATATTTTACACTACTTGAAAGATATCTCTCAGTACACGTCGGAAAAGCAGGAAGAAAACGCATTTCTAAAGCGTGAAATGGATAAGCTTACTTTCGTCCATCCTGAAAGCGTTTTAGGCAGTTATTTGAATCGGCAGCCGATCCGAGAAAGAACTCCTGAAATGGATGGGATTATTTTCCCGTTCCGGTTTAATTTGAGTCAAAAAAGGGCCTTGGAGAATGCTCTTACACATTCTGTTTCTGTAATCGAAGGGCCTCCCGGCACAGGCAAAACGCAGACGATTTTGAATATCATTGCTAATCTCATAGCTGTTCAGGGGAAAAGCGTTGGTGTAGTATCAAATAACAACGAAGCGGTCAAAAACGTGATTGAAAAGCTTTCTAAAGGTGGATACGGGTTCCTGACCGCTATGCTTGGAAAACGCGACAATCAAGACGAATTTTTTGCTGACATGCCTGTTGCGCGGGTAGAGGGATGGGATTGCGAAGAAGAGAAAGAAACATTGATTGAGCAGCTTGCGTCTATGAATGTGAAATTAAATCACTTGCTGCAAGCAGATCGAAAGCGGGCCCAACTCAAACAGGAATTATTGGCCTGGCGGCTTGAACAGGAACATTTTGAGATTTACTATAATCGACAGGCTGTTGAAGAAATCGAAAAACTCCCGCTTCTAAAGGCGAGCCCAGATCAAATTATTTCATTTCTTGCGGAAACAACCCTGGCGAAGGAGCGCCAGCAATCAGACAAGATATTATACAAGCTAAAGCTGCTGATTAAGTATGGCATTTGGAATCAAAAAGTGCTGCGGCAGCATGAGATATCTGTTTTGCTGGGATTGCAGAAAGCGTTTTATAAAAAGCAAATAAGTAGTTTAGAAAAAGAAATCACAGAATATAATCATCAGCTGGAAGGAGCTTGCTTTGAAGATCTGCTGAATGACCATCAGCAACTTTCAGAGAAATTCTTTCGCAAATGTCTTAATGAGAGTCATAGGGATATAGAGCTGCCAAATTTCTCAAAAAAGAATTTTAAGGTTCGCTTTCAGGAATTTATCAAAACTTTCCCTGTGATTCTCAGTACAACACATGCCCTGCGGTTATCGATTCCACAAAACTATCTTTTGGACTATGTGATCATAGATGAAGCGTCTCAGGTCGATTTGATTACGGGGGTACTGGCTCTTTCCTGCTGCCGGAACGTCATCATTGTTGGTGATACAAAGCAACTGCCCCAGATTACCAATGAAAAAATCAAAACTAAACTAAAAACGGAGGCCGCTGATTCTGTTTATGATTACTTCGCTCACAGTATTTTGTCCTCGGTCATAAGCCTATATGGAGATCAACTGCCGCGTGAAATATTACGGGAGCATTATCGCTGCCATCCCAGAATTATTGAGTTTTGTAATCAGAAATATTATGATGGTGAGCTGATACCGTTTACAGAGCTAAGTCTGTCGGAGTGCCCTCTGCTGCTTTATAAAACGGCAGAGGGTAACCATATGCGCCAGGTAACCCAGGGAAACAAAAAGGGAACTTATAATCAGCGTGAACTTGATGTCATTATTCAGGAAGTTTTGGATGCCCCAGAGCTTGCAATAGAGCAGGGAAATATCGGAATTGTAACCCCGTATCGAAAGCAGGCGGATGAAGCTGGGAGATTGATTTCAGGCGGCGTTCAGAGCGATACCGTACATAAATACCAGGGGCGGGAAAAGGATACCATGATTATGTCCACGGTTCTGTCCGGTACAAGGGGCGAATACAGTTTAGATTTTGTGGATGACCCTCAAATGATCAATGTTGCTGTTTCTAGGGCCATTCGTCAGTTCATTCTAGTGACAGACCATGACTTGTTTTATAAAAAAGGAAAGGATATTGGTGACCTGATCCGGTATATTCAATACAGCACACTTGATGAAAACGTGATTGAAAGCCAAATTGTTTCTGTCTTTGACTTGTTGTATCGAAATTACTCCAGTAAGCTGCTTTGGCTTAAAGCTAAAATGAAGTCCAGCGCGCCATACAAATCGGAAGAGGCCCTCCGCGTGTTGTTAGAAGATATTCTCAGCAAGGAAGAATTTCACCGGTTCGCTTATGCACAGCAGGTTTTGCTGCGAAATCTGCTCAATGATACAGGATTATTGACGCCGGAGGAATTACGATATGTTAATAACAGAGCATCACTGGACTTTGTAGTGTTTTATAAGCAAGATAAGGCTTGTGTTCTCGTCATTGAAGTGGATGGCTTTGCGTTCCATGAAAATAAACCGGAACAGTTAGCAAGGGATGAGCTGAAGGATAATGTTCTCCGAAAATATGGAATTCGGTTTTTGCGGCTGCCCACGAACGGAAGTGGGGAAGATGAAAAAATCCGGAATGCGTTGAGAGATTGTATGGTGCAATAGAAAGGCTGCAAAAAGGGATGCACAGGCTAATAGTCAATTATAGGTTGCCTTTAGTGGAAAACAAGTAGAAATAGTTGCAAATTCCATATGAAACATACAATCTGAATAATCGGAAAGGGAGGCGGTGATTTGATTTATTTTACTGCAGATACACATTTTGAAATATGCTAAAAAGTCATACATGATACATGGTCATATTCATATCACTCCTGTTACATTTGATGAGCTACTGGAAGATAATCGTCGTTTTAAGGAGGATAAGATATAAAAAATCAGCCGTCCTGCAAACTCAAAACGACTGATTGGTATTTTATTCTGTTTTTATATAGGGTTACAGGGGCATCTTCTGAGAATAATCCTGTGCGATGTTTTCTTCCACATCATCTTCGGTGGAATTCGTCTGTACCGGTGCCTGCGTCATAGATAGCTGCATCAGGTTCTGGATTCGCCGGTTGGCAGTTTCCACCATGGCTTTGATCCGGTTATCGTCCATATATTCCTTTGCGCCTTCCGCAGACAGGGTATTTGTAATCAGTTCTTCGACATCGGAAAGACGTTCAAAGTCAATCCAGCTAAAGTCAGATACCAGCTTAAGCTGCTCGGCATGATGCTTTTTGAACGGCTCGCATTCCACATCGCGTTCCGTGCGGATCTGTCCGGCGACCTTATCATAGCCGAGGGAGGAACCGCTGTCGTAAATCGGAGCCATGCCGATCCATTCCAGCGTTTCCGCGTTGCGGAGCAGCCCGAAGTTGTTCAAATGGCGGTCTTCGTTGGCGATGATATAATCGAGTACAATCATGCGGTCAAGAAAAGGAACAACATCCTTTACACCGAGCGATTCACAGCAGTTTAAAAAGTGCTGATATACAGAGGTGCTGTTGTCCTTTTTTCGTGTCTGCATGATGTGCCATGCGGGGATAAGCTCTGTATCATCTGCGACAAAGTCTTCGCAGACGCAGTAAGGCGCATCTTTATTCCATGTGACAGCATACGGCACATGAGGAATTCCAAGCCGTTCCATGATTCCGGCAGCAATCACTTCGTTAAAGGGCTGCTGACGGAATGGATTGGAACCGCCTTTTACAAGGCAGCGTTTGCCGTCGATGATCTTCCATCTTTTCTTCAGATTACCGTCCGTGGTGTTATCGGGGGAACTGAAATCCAAAACATTTATCTTTTTATTCGTTCCGAACAGCACGTCTCCAATGTCATCCGAGAAGTCGTTATCAAAAAAATAGACCTTATCCCATGTGAGACCGGAGCCTTCGGGACAAATCCAGTACTGATCGGAAAGACTCAGTCCGTAGCAGCGAACAAGAAGCATTTTTGTGTTGGATAGTTCCAGCGTTTCAAGTGCTTCACGGATACCGGAACGGCTTGCCGGGATAGAGCGGTCCGTCCACCATTCGTTTAACGCCGCACGATCTGCAGCATCTCGGCGCACAGGAACTCCTACAGGTAGATGCGCCGGAGCATACACAGTATTGATTTTTTGTATAAAGCCGGTGGCGTCATCAAGCTCGATATCGGCAACGGCCGTCCGTTTATGCATTAAGGTACATTTCATTTTTGCCACCTCGTTTTGTATTTTCGTTTCATTGCCGCTGCTTTTAGTGGCTTTTGGAGTCCGACGCAGACTTCGAAGCTGTTCCTGTAATTCTTTCCGCAGATTGATTTGTTCGGAAAGTGCTTCAATCTCATCGTCTTTCAGATACTTGCTCTGTTTTTGACCTTTCTCCGACCATTGATAATAATACAGATTTCCGTTAATGGATTTCTTCGAAATATATCCTTTCGGCAGCTTATTGATTTTTGCTGTCAGTTCTGTTATTTGATTCAAAATCTTATCATCCTGCATCCATCCTGCCTCCGTTTATAAAAACTATTATACCCCATTTTAACCCCCTTTTGTCAATGCGGTGCGGCGTAGACAAGAAAAGCTCAAATCGAAAAGCATAAACACGTGTATTTTTTGTCCTTCTATATTGGATTGTAATCTTGACTTTAAATATGATATTGTAGCCGGCCCTGTGGCAAATGATACGGTAGGGCTCTTAATTCGGCAATTTAGCCGGGGGACGATAGATACAGAATATCTTAAGAAAGAGTTTGATTTTGGAAAATTAACAAATCAATATACGTTCCATACTGAGAAAGCACTGCAGTATTTAAAGAAAGTAGGTGTGATGCATGACAAATCAGCAGCAGGAAATGATTGAGTACACCACACAGGAAGTAATTGGATATCTCATCGAGGATAATGGGATTACTATGGAACAATTCTTTCTGTCTGATACTTTTGGCAAAGTTTGTTTTTGTTGGA
>URPG01000130.1 GCA_900549675.1 uncultured Oscillospiraceae bacterium
TAAAATAACAACAAGTGTTTACGACTTTTCATAAATTCAAAAAACATGGCGTGTCTGAATTGACACGCCATGTTTTTTATCATTATTTTTTAGAAGGAGTAGCCGCAAAGCAAACACCTTGTACGACTTCCGCACCGGCGGCGTATAAGCTTTCTGCCGCACTTTTAAGAGTTGCTCCCGTTGTGACAACATCATCCACCAATAGAATTCTTTTCTCCTTGCAGGAAGCATTTGCTTTAAAAACGCCTTGTACATTTTGCCTGCGTTCCACTTTATGCAGACCCTGCTGACGGTCTGTTTCCTTTATCTTCAATAAAATCGGGAGAACCGGAACTTTGAGTTTTTCAGAGAGATTGACTGCTAACAGTTCACTCTGGTTATAACCCCGTTGTTTCTGCTCCTTTTTTGTCATTGGAACAAAACAAATCTCATCCCAATCTTGCGGATAAACCATAAACCTCTCCGCCATATAGTAGCCCATGGTTTTGGCATAAATTTTCTTGTGAGAAAATTTTAACCGATGAACCACTTTACGGTACTCTCCCTGATAAGGCAAAGGAGCCATACATTTCATTTCTTTACGAGAAGATTCTAACGGAAAGGTTTCTTCAATCAAGGCAGACGGAAAGTGGTTTTTGCAGTCTTCGCAAAAGTCGAACTGTTTTGTTATTGCCTTGCAAATGGGACATTTGGGCGGAAAAAGCATTGATAGAAAGCGTTCTGTCCAGTTTCCCATCTCTTTCTCCTCTTACAGGCTTTCGCAGAATAAGCGGAAAGCTTGTTGTCCGGCTTTATCCTTTTTATAGACACCGGCATTTTCCAAAATACTTTTGAAAGTACAGCCGATACTGTTCCTGATTTCTATTTCCCAATCTTCACAGGAAGAAGATTTCACTTTTAAATCTTCATACCACGCTTGATGTTTCCGCATTTCTTCTGTCTGCATAATGAAACCGGCTTGCTGTGGATTTTCAAGGGCCTCTTTTAACTGTTTAATTTCGTTTAATAATCTGGGCGGCAGGATGGCAAGCCCCATGACCTCAATTAATCCGATATTCTCTTTTTTGATGTGGTGATACTCCGCATGAGGGTGGAAAATCCCCAAGGGATGTTCATCGCTGGTGCGATTGTTCCGAAGAACCAAATCCAGTTCAAAGTCTTCACCACGCCGACGCGCAATCGGTGTAATCGTATTATGAGGGGTATCGCCGCTATACGCATAAATCCCCACTGATTCATCTGAATACCCACGCCATGCATGGAGGATTTTATCTGCCAAATCCAGCAATCGCTCTGCTTTCGGTGATTTCAAACGCAACACGGACATCGGCCAATTGACAATGCCGGCTTGCACATCTTCAAAGCCTTGAAAACTTATAGTTTCACGCAATGGAGCCTTTGCCATAGGAAATTCAAAATTACCGCCTTGAAAATGGTCATGTGTTAAAATAGAACCGCCTACAATCGGCAGGTCAGCATTGGAACCGATAAAATAATGCGGAAATTGATTTTCAAATGCCAGCAAACGTGCCAATGATTGGCGGTTAACGGCCATGGGTGTATGCTTGCCGCTGAGTAAAATGCAATGCTCATGGTAATAAACATAGGGAGAATACTGCAAAAACCACTGCTCACCGAGTAAATCCACAGGAATCAAACGGTGGTTGGCTCGTGGGGCTTGGTTTAAGCTTCCCTTAAAGCCCTCATTTTCACGGCATATCACACATTTAGGATAGCCGGACTGCGGGGCATTTTTTGCGGCCGCAATCGCCTTAGGGTCTTTTTCCGGCTTAGATAGGTTAATGGTGATAATGAGTTCCCCATATTCTGTGGGCGTTTTCCACTTTACATCTTTTTCAATGCGGTCAACCTTGATATAATGAGAACTCCGGCTCAAATCATAATAATAATCGGTCGCCGTTTTTTTATCTTTCTCATAGAGAGATTGAAATTTAGCAATTATTTCACTGGGGCGCGGCATTAGGCAATTCATGACTTCTGTTTCAAACAAATCTTTTTCATCCTGTGTGTTCAAAGCCAAAATTCCTTCTGCCAGAGCATACCCACTGATTTCCGTTAAAATCTCCGTGGGGCAACGCAGGGTTTCTTCTATTTTTTTATTTGTGAGCTGATAGTCGGAAATGGCAAGAAAAGCCAACAAACGATTGAGGGTATACGCTTTGTCTTGTTCGGTCAGCAAACCTTTCTGCAAACCATAGTGAACCAATCTTTCGATCTGAAAATGGATTGAACTCATTTCATTTTTCCTCTTTCTCTATTGGATAGACATCATCAAAAATTGGTAAAGAACAAATTACTATCCGTACTCATTACGCATTGCCTTTTAATGTGATATTTTGTTGTGCCAAATTCTCTAAAATCATATGAATCTGCGGTTCAACTTCTTCTCGCGTCAACGTTTTATTTTGAGATTGGAACGCAAAACGCAAAGTAACACTTTGTCTTTTACCATCTGAGAAAGTGTCAAATAAACTGACATTTCTGAGGATTTCGGGGCTCACCTCTGCCCATGCGTTTTGCATATCCGCAAAGGTGGTGCCGTCGGGAATCCACAGGGATAAATCGATATCAATCCCGGGATATTTCGAGGGCTGTTCATAATGAATTTCTTTTGCGGGCCATGCGGCAAAATCATCCATATCGATTTCAGCGGCCACTGTACAGCCTTTTTTATCCAAATTCGCCTGCACAACGGGGTGTACTACAGCCATAAAGCCTAGTTTTTTATCACCTGCCAGCACCTTTGCTGTATTGACAGGGTGCTGCCAATCAAACACTGCGGTATCACTCTCAAAGCGGAAAATTTCGTGTTTAACAGAAGAGGACAGCACCGCCAAAATCTCACGAAGACGGAAATACAATCCTTTTTCTGATTCTGTTTTGCTGAAGAGAACAATGCCTAATTTTTTACGTTCTCTGCAGGTTTTATCCTCCTGCAGGCCTTCCACCACTCTGCCGATTTCAAAAACGCCGAAAGAGGAGGCGTAGCTCTTGTTCTCCTGCGCAATGGTGAGCAAAGAAGGAATCATCGAGCTGCGAATCACTTCGTTTTCGGGGGTCATGGCATTCACCAATCTTACGTTTTGGTCAGGCGTAATTCCCAATTTTTTAAGCTTTTTGCTGTCATACCAAATATAAGAATTTACCTCGTGCAAATGATAACGTTGTACCAAAATATCCTTGGCAAAGTTATCACAAAGATTGGCGGCGGAACGTCTGACAGGTTTAATCGCTGTTCTTGTGGTTTTTACTTCAAAATTGTCATAACCGTAAATACGGGTAATTTCCTCGATAATATCGGCTTTCATGGTAACGTCTTTTGTGGCTCTCCAAGACGGCACTGTGACATCAAATCGATTGCCGTTCACCTCTGTTTTAAACCCCAAGGACGTCAGCGTACGCACAATATGTTCATCAGAAATCTCTATGCCGGTATAGCGGTCAACAAAATTTTTGTCAAAGGTTAAGCGTATTTCAGGGTAATGCTGTACATAGACATCTGTCATGCGGGAGAAGACCTCGGCGCCGCTGTCGATATCCTGTAAAAGCTTCAGGATTCTTGCGATGGCGGTGGCGGTGAGTTCCGGATCCAAGGTTTTTTCAAACCGCATACTGGCATCAGTGCGAAGCCCCAACTTTGTGGAGGATTTTCTTACGCCAACAGGAGCAAAATTGGCGGCTTCCAGCAAGAGAGAGTCAGTATCGTCTTCAATTTCAGAAGCTAGGCCGCCCATGATGCCGGCAATCGCAACAGGTTCTTTTTCATTGCAAATCATCAGCGTATTCTCATCAATTTCACGCTCAACACCATCTAGAGTTTGGAAGATAAAGGGGTTATCAAAACGCTTTACTTCAATTTGATTCACCTTGCGGCAGTCAAAAGCGTGTGTCGGCTGACTGGTTTCCAACATCACATAGTTGGTAAGGTCTGCCAGAAAATTAATGGCTCGCGTACCGCAATAATACAGGCGGATTCTCATATTTACCGGACTAATCTTTTGTGTGATATTACGAACTTTGAGTCCGCAATAACGGAAACAGCGTTCTGTATCCAACACTTGAATGTCAATCGGCTCTAAATTATCATAGCGGCTGACGTCAGCCGTCACAAGCGGTTTTAGCGGACGATTGGTCAAGGCGGAAAATTCTCTGGCGATACCATAATGTCCCCAAAGGTCAGGGCGGTTCGTCAAGGATTTGTTATCCACTTCAAACACGATATCTTTAATTTGGTAAATCTCTGTGATGTCTGTTCCGATTACACTGTCTTCGGGCAGCTCCATAAGCCCGTTATGATTGTCGCTGATGCCGAGTTCAGCCTCGGAACAGCACATACCAAAGGATTCATATCCTGCAATTTTAGCTGCTTTAATCTCCATACCACCCGCAAAGCCGCCCTCTTTGACAAAGGGAACCACTAAGCCTACACGCACATTTGGTGCGCCGCAGACGACATCATAAATCTTATCCCCTGCATCTACTTTCAACAAATGCAGTTTCTTGGAGTCAGGATGATTCTCTACAGACAAAATCTTGGCGGCAACCACTTCTCTTAAATCGTAGCCTTTATATTCCACTCCCTCTACCTCTGCCGTGGACAAGGTAAAGCGGTGGATTAATTCTTCTTTATCCAAACCGGATAAGTCGACAAATTCTTCAATCCAATTCATTGAAATCAGCATGATAAATCCCCCTTATATATGTTTAAACTGTGAAAGTGCTTTGAGATTACCGCTGTTAAAATCTCGAATATCCTTCACACCGTATTTCATCATCGCCAAACGAGTCAGCCCCAAACCAAAAGCAAAACCGGTATATTCGTCGGGGTCAATGCCTGCCATTTTCAGCACATTTGGGTGAATCATACCGCAGGGGCAAAGCTCCAGCCAACCTGAATTTTTGCAGGAAGGGCAACCCTCGCCGCCGCAAATCAGACAATTGATATCCAGTTCAAAGCCGGGTTCCACAAAGGGAAAAAAACCGGGGCGCAGGCGCACCTTAACATCTCTCTCAAACACCTCAGAGAGCATTTTTTTCATGAAGTAAATCAAGTTGGAAATAGAAATATCCTTGTCAACCATGATGCCTTCCATTTGGAAGAAAGTGGTTTCATGGCTGGCATCGGTGGATTCATTGCGGAAACATCTGCCCGGAAAAATAGCGCGCAGGGGCGGTCCATATTTTCTCATAATTGCATTTTGTGCGGCAGAGGTATGGGTTTTCAGCACCTGTCCATTCTCGAGATAATAAGTGTCATGCGTATCTCTTGCCGGATGAAATTCGGGGATGTTTAAAGATTCAAAGCATTGATAATCATCAACAATTTCGGAGAAATCTTCAATGGTGAAACCCATAGAAGAAAAAATCTCTTCCAATTGGCGCTGTACCAAGGTAATGGGTGTATAAGAGCCGCCGTCCTGCGTAACCGGCAAGGTTACATCGTATTTTTCGGCACTGTTTACCAGTCTTTCAATTTCCGCGGCTTTGATTTCTTCTATTTTTTGCTGAATCTTCTCCTCCGCATATTTTTTCAGTTGATTGACGTGCATACCAATTTCTTTTCTTTGCTCGTTGGTGAGCTCTTTCATGCCTTTAAGAAGTTCAGTTACAGCACCTTTTTTTCCTAAATAGGAAACTCGTAGGGCTTCTGCGACTTCACCCGTGGCCGCTTTTTCAAGCTCTGATTCAAACTTTTTCTTTAAAGCTTCTATTTTCTCTTGCATTTTTATCCTCTTTTCTCAGATTCTTTTTTTCTCCACAGAACAATTTTAGAAATTCACAAACAAAAAGGCCCCGCCCCTATAAAAGGGACGAAGCCTATGACTCCGTGATACCACCCAAATTCGGCAGAAACCTGCCCTCAACCAGTCGATAACGTGACCTAACCCGTCTGCACCTACTAGAAAAAATCCATTCAGCACAACCGCTCCCAAGGGAACTTCACTTCTTTCGCCTGCAAGTATGCTTTCAGCCGGTGACATACTCTCTCTGCCCATTAAAAAGAAACTACTTTCCTTGTTCCATGCGTTTGATGTTTTGAGAGTATTATACCCCAATTGTTTTGATTTTTCAAGAGGAATCAGCGATTCTTTCCATTTTCAGATGTAGGACTACAATAGATATTGGACAGTAGGAAATAAAAAAGTTGAGAAAAGAGC
>URPG01000131.1 GCA_900549675.1 uncultured Oscillospiraceae bacterium
AGAACGCCACACTTTTCAGACTACTTTCCGCCGCCAGCTCCAAGCAGGAGCGGTAGCAGGAGGCCAACAGCTCCCGGTCACGCCGCGTCACACCCCCATCAATGATCGGCCCAACCGTGTGCAGGACATATTTGCAGGGCAGATTAAATGCAGGGGTGATCTTTGCCTGTCCGGTGGGCTCGGGATAGCCCTGCTGCCCCATCAGCTCCGCACAGGCAAGCCGCAGCTCCACACCCGCATAGGTATGAATGGCGTTGTCGATGCAGCGGTGGTTCGGGATATAGCAGCCGGTCATACCGGAGTTTGCCGCATTGACGATGGCGTCACACTGAAGCGTTGTAATATCCCCCTGCCAGAGATACAGCCCCGGCTGAACAGGCGTCAGGTCGTCAAGATCGGTAATGCCCTTTGCGGCGGTTTCAGCTTGCAGATATTCGTCCTGAGTTTTCAGAACCTCCGCATCCATACGCTGTGGCGCACGAATATTCATCAGTCCCCGCAAAAGCTGGCGCTGGCTCTCCGGCTCTGTTGGAATCCTCATATCCCGATATTCTGGGCGTTCTTTCAAAAGTGCCTGAATGAGAAACTGTCTTTTTTCCCTATGGTTCATAGTCAAACCCTCTTTTCGATAACCTGTTTGGGGCAAATTTTCGCACATTGCCCGCAATGCAAGCAATGGTGTTGGTCGATAACTACCGGCTTCTTTGTGATGTCGATACACTTCTGGGGACAGACGGAATAGCACAACTGAACCACTATATGCAGCCGATGCAGCCTTCCCCCACATAGTAGCCCGGTGCTTCCTGTGCTTCTCTTCCAATGGTGAAGCTGTCCCGGACGATGTGTGCCGGGTCACTGATGTCAAAATACTCGCCATCCGCTTCATACAGGCAGAACACCTCTAATGCACTGCGGGTATTGCCGGGATCGTGTAATGCCCGATGGCTGTGATAGACTATCGGGCATTCTTCTATCTTCTTTCATCCGGACTATACCGTCGGTTACGGAATCTCACCGTATCATGCCTTTCGGCTTGCGGACTTTACCGCCGGGGGGGAGTTCCCCCCCCCGCCTCAAAGATTGCAATATTCTGTCTTATTTCCTTAGAACTCGTAGGGAGGGTTTCCGGAGAAGTCAGCGATAACGCCGTGGGCATTATCCAGATAGAACACCTCAAAGATGGGGTTGGCAGCCTCGCCGTACTGACCTTTCACGATGGGGTTCTGGATGCACATTTCCTTGGCAGCCATGTTGTTCTCAAACACAGCCTTGCCGTGCAGGCGGATCCATGCTCCGGGCTTGAAACGGAAATCTCGATCTCCGGGTTTGCCTGCATATCCTTGTAGACGTCCTTAGTGTTGTTGGTGCAGAACCACAGCTTGCCGTCCAGTTCGCCGGCGAACATAAACGGGCGGCACTTTGCCTTACCGTCACGACCAACGGTAGCCAGATACTGTACAGGGTTGGCATTCAGAAATTCTACGACTTTATTCATGATAAATACCTCCAAAAATTTGTTGTTTTCTCTTGATGATTTGATTGTAATGCGATTTGTACGGCTTGTGAAGTACGCACAATATTGTGGTATGGTTACCTCCGGGTAACAATCAGAACTTGCCGTTCTGATTCTGCCAGGTGGACTGATCTGCGATGGTCTCCATCACGTCCCAATGCTCGGCGATCCTGCCATTCTCGTCAAAGCGGAAGATGTCAAAGGCGACCTGCTCACCGGCACCGGTGCCGTATGCCAGATTGTGCTGGATGTAGCCATCAGATAGCAGGCTGCGGGCGGTGTCTGTATCGCCGGTGGCAAAGGTGTTGATAAGCGCCAGCGCCTTTTCAGCCTGGCTCTGTTCCTGCCGGACAGGCGCCGTCTGCTGGGTGCTTTCAGCGGATGTTAGGGATGCGGCGTCCTTGGAGCTGCAGCCGGTGAGGGCCGTGCCGAGCATGGCAAGAGCCAGCGTGAGAGAAAGAAATTTTTTCATTTTGAGTAACCTCCTTGGTAATTGGGCTTGCTTTCGTTTGCCTCTGGCATTATAATAATACCGTAGCTCCAATTCGTGAAGTAAGCACATTATTGTGCTGTAGTTACCAAATAGAAACTAATATGTAGTTACCAAGAAGAAACGATTGCGCCATTACTGGGTTTTCCGGCAATTTGGCACTTGAAAAAATTTTATGGAGGTTTTTTAATGAACGAAACAAGCGCAAAAAAAGAACTCCCTGCATGCCCCGTGGAGACTACGCTGACCCTCATCGGGGATAAGTGGAAGGTGCTGATCCTGCGTGACCTGATGCCGGGAACAAAGCGGTTCGGCGAACTGAAAAAGTCCGTAGGCAATGTGTCTCAGAAGGTCTTGACCGCCCAGCTCCGGACAATGGAGGAAAGCGGACTTGTAAACCGCAAGGTCTACGCCGAAGTACCGCCGAGAGTGGAGTATTCTCTGACGGAACTCGGAAAAAGTCTGAAACCCATTCTGGATTCCATGCGGGCATGGGGCGAAGCATATAAGGCCAAACAGTAAAAAACCCGAAGCAGTACCTTTACCGTGCTGCTTCGGGTTTTCCTGACCGATGGAGATGTTCCGATGGACAACAATGCATCAGAACGTGCAATCCGCGGATTCTGTGTCGGTAAGAAGAACTGGCAGATGATCGATACCATCAATGGTGTGAAAGGTTGCTTGAATAGCATCCTTCAGCATTTTCTGCTTCTGGACGACCAGTTCTGTATTGGAGGGGTCCAGTTTCAGGAGTTTGTTGACATTCTTCAGTCCGGACTGCATCCCCTTGATTGACTTGTTTACACCTTCCAGTGCTTTGGAGAGCTTTGTGGTACCGCCGCCGATCTCTACGGTGATGCCCTGGCTTCTGGATGCCATGTGGATGACCACCTCCTTCCTATATTGTCAAGCCCTAAATCATTGATTTTTCAGGCTTTTCTTTAAATATTTACCTCACAAAACAGAGCCGGAAGTGTATGACAGTCATTGTATCTTGTCCTGAATAGCTAAAAGAGGGTGCAGTTTATAAAGCGTCCCACTGATCTGCTTTATTACTTCTAGGATATTGTACCATAGATTGCTTATTTCGGAAATTACTTTCCTGTAAAAATGGGCAGAAGAAAACCTCCAAATCTTTTGGGAAATTGGAGGCTTGATTCTACTCGTTTCCATTTACATATGTTGATAATACCCTTTTCAAATAAGCACTATCATATTTTGAATATAACTCAGAGTATTTAAATGACATCATTCTAAATTCTTCTAATATGTTATTCTTCTTCACTTCATCCAGCGTTTGAAAATATACATCACTCATAACATTTTTTGATGTTATATCCAAACAAAACTTCTCCATCTTTACAATTTGTAAGAGTTCATCTAAACCTCCGTCATCTGGTAAATCCATTTCTAATTTTTTGTATTTTGCTGTATGATAAGAATGGTCTTCTATGTATTGATTACAAAATTCGATAAACTCATCACAACTGCTATGAAATCCTTTTTCTCTCAGTTTTTCAAAATCTTTAAATTGTTCATTCATTTCTTCTATACACGCCAATAAATCGTTCTTTACTTCTCTAACAACTTCTTGCCTTGTACTATCCTGTAAGTTTTTTATCTCTCGTTTTCTTTTACTTTTTCGCCGATGCCATTACTTATAACACCTAAAAACCAGCTAACAAATGTTTCTATCAAAATCATTCCCTCCAACTGTTTCATTTATCCATATCGTAGCAATCTCATATTTTAAACCGATTATCAGTAATTATGATTTTCCCTTTTCATATATTAGGCGTAACGCACTTTTCTTTGCAATACTATTTATCAGTCACTCCATATAAGTCTTTAATTTTTTGTGTATTATGCCTGATTAACCATTTTGTAAATGTATTCCATTCACATGGTCGTGTTATTTTTCTCTCATCCGTATACAAAGAAGCATCTATCCCATATCGCATTGAATTGCGATAATTATTGCCTGCATCCTCTAATTTTTCATATTTGAAACAAGCTCTATCCAACTCTATTTTTCCGAACATATTATCTTCTACTACCCATACCTCATATTCGCCACCATGAATACTATTAGCACACACATTTTCCGGATGAAATAAGCATTCATCAAACATAACTACTTTTTCAACAGGCAATTCTCGAATTATTGACATACTGCTTCCATATCCATATAACCTGTTATCATGCGCATACGATGTCATTATATTCACTGGCAAAGTAATAGTACTATTGTTTGGATCCTTCAATTGAGGTGTAACAGCTTCTATTTCAAAAGGTCTTAAAGATCGAACCAATTTTATTTTTCCATTTTTTACATAGGTACTCTTTTTTAATTCCTTTTGAACAAAGTGATATAACAAATCAATTTCTGCACAGGCGACGTCAATATCTGCCTCTTTCAAATTTCCATATTCGTGAAGCATATTCATTTCTGTACCATCTTTTAAATAATATTGCTCATATCCCGGTACTCTATGTATATTAAAATTTCGTGCAATACAATATTCTATAAAACCTCTTCCATAATTTCCTGCATCTGCATTAAAATAACCCTGGCAATGCTTTAGGCAATTATTTTTACACATATATCCGCCCCAAAACGCCTGTAATAACAATTCGTTCTTCAAATGAAATTCTTTCACGCTATTTTTCCTCTTTCTGTTGCTCTACTACTTGGCTGTAAAAAGCTGCTATCTTTTCAATTTTATTTGTCTTGCTTTTTATTGGTAATGATTCCCAAATAATTTGCTTGTAAGGTGCCTTTGACGTTTTTCCAACTCTTGAATCTATAATAGAAACAATTCCCTTATCGCTCTCACTCCGAATCAATCTTCCAATCCCCTGCTTTAGTTTTATAACCATCTCCGGAACAGACACTTCCATTAAGCCATCCTTGCTCTGCTGGTACTTGTAATCAATAATCGGCTCCCCTGGCAGTGGTTTCATACATGGTTTGTCATACTTGATAAACATTTCTTGTCTGGAAAAAGCTTGATTCTGAAAAGGTCTCGCATTGAGGACGGCTACTATCTTTTTGATGTCAGCATTCAAATCCTCAAAGGATGTGTAAATCTTTTCTTTTAACTTTTCTATAAGATGTGTTTCAAGGTAACGCACATGATTCTCGACCGTTGGCTTTCCCTTAGGTTTACGAGCCGGTGGTGGGAGCACAATCGTATCATAGAAGTCTTCCAGATCAGAGAAGGTTGACTGTAATACAAGATCATCTTTTGTATGCTTCGTAACAGCTGTTTTTAGATTATCCGGGACAAAGTGTTTAGCAACTGCACCATAGAAGGATACCGCATGTACACAGCCTTCGATAAAACAGGGAAGCTTTTCATTTGGAAATGCCTCTGCATAGATCATACTGCTCACGCCCAATGTTGTGGCAAAGATATGAACGCTCATGATTTCATCGGTTGTAACATCCGTCAGAAGTCCAGGCTGGTCGCCAACCCAGTCGATGTACATCTTTTCACCAGGCTTGCGATTTACCGCCATTGAAATTTTTGTGCCACCATAGTTTTCCTGAACAAAACGTTGATAGTATTCATAGAACTGAGATTTTTCATATCCATCTGGATTCTTTTCTTTGTAGTCCAGCCAACAGAATGAAATATTTACTCTACTGTTTGGGGCATGAATACGATCATAGTAATACTGAAAATCTGGAAGTGGAACTTCTTTGCGTTGAAGATTTTTCTGTGGGTAAAAGAGGTTCTCTACTTCTTTTGGTGACATAGCCTCAGGCTCGTCAATGGTGAGCTCAAGAGTCTTATATCGACTCATGATCAAGTTAAGAGTGCTCGATCCGATTCGAAAACGATCCATAACAGATCTGGTTGGGCACTTATTCAGACGCATCTGAATAGCACCAATAATAGTGTTGTAGTCCTGCATAAAATGCCTCCTTTCGTAATCTAAAAATAATGACTACGAAAAAACTATAACACTTTATAAGAATGCGTGATCCGACGAAGCGGAAAAGTGTTCCGTTACGACCGGAAACACTGATCCGTTGCTAGCGGAATCGGTGATCCGATGAAGCGGAATTTGCACCTGACAGGAAGATACGGGATTATCTGGGATTTCGCAAGCCATGTTTCGAAATCTCCGGATATGATAATAAAGACTGC
>URPG01000132.1 GCA_900549675.1 uncultured Oscillospiraceae bacterium
CAATGCGATTGGTATTTCTAATCCCCCTACATGGATGAATGACCCCGCATATACGAAATGGGTGATTATTATAATGTCTGTATGGAAAGGGTTAGGTTCTACCATTTTGCTTTATATTGCCGGTATGCAGGGAATCTCTCCCGCACTATATGAAGCTGCCAAAATAGATGGCGCCAATTGGTGGCAATCTTTTAGAAAAATCACGTTGCCGCTTTTGCAGCCTGTCATTTTTTATCTATTGGTAACAGGCATTATTGGTGGCGCACAAATGTATGTGGAACCCAGATTGATTTTCACCAATAATGGACCGGCAAACAGTACCTTTACAACGGTAATTCACCTGTACGATTATACCTTTAAAAACTCTAAGGCGGGTTATGGTTCAGCGGTGGCTGTTATTTTAGGTCTGATTGTGTTTATTTTAACAGCTGTGCAATTTTATCTTAACGGAAGGAGTGAGCGTGTTGAAAAGAAAAAAGCGCGTACTTGATATTATTATATTTATTGTATTGGCTCTTGGCTCTATCATTATGCTGTATCCTTTTATTTGGATGATTTTCACTTCTTTCAAACCGAAAATGCATATTTACATCGGCGGACTTTTACCCAAAACATGGGACTTTTCAAGCTACACGCAAATTTGGACTGAAATTCCGTTGCTGAGGGGTTTTATCAATACCATTATCTATTCTCTGCCTCCGGTATTAATCGGTTCTTTAGTGTCGGTAGCGGCGGCCTTTTCGATTGCAAAAATTCGTTTTAAAGGTCATCAAGTAGTCTTTTTATTGTTGTTATCTACTACTATGATTCCTTTTCCTTCCATTATGGTGCCTCAATTTGTCATGTTCAGTAATATGAACCTGCTAAATGGACCGTGGGCCTTGATTATCCCTAAATTGGGAGGAAATATTATGATGATTTTCTTCCTGAAACAATATTTTGCCAATGTGCCGGATTCAATTATCGAGGCAGCTAAGATAGACGGCTGTAATTATTTTCAGATTTACCGCTCTATTATTATTCCGGCTGTTTCTCCGGCGGTGGCAGCCCATGGTGTGCTTTGGTTTATAGGTGTTTGGAATGATTATCTTGCACCCACCCTCTTTATTAAAAATGAATCTTGGCAGCCTGTAACCGTTATGGTTGCTAAATTTAATGAGCAATATGCCATTAATACTCATGTCCCGAGAATTATGGCCGGATCTGTAATGTTATTGGTGCCGGTTCTGATTATTTACGGTATCTTCCAGAAATACATTATTGAATCCATGATGTTCTCCAGTGTAAAAGAATAGTATATAAAATAAAGAAATCTGACTCGTGAGAGTCGGATTTTCTTTAACTCGAAAAAGTAAACCAAAAGGTAAGGAGTTCAGAAAATGACAAAATCTTCAAAATGGGGCGAACTCAGTACGCATGATCCTTCCATTATAAAAACAAACGGATATTTTTATGTTTACTCTACGGACGCATCCTATGATTTTTCGCTGCCGTCGGGTGTGCAGATTCGTCGGTCAAAGGATTTGATTCACTGGGAATACCGCGGAACTGCTTTTGAAAATTACGGAGAAGAATGCAAAGAAGCGGTGAAATATGCCAGATTAAATGCCGATAAAAACCATGGTTTCTGGGCACCGGATATCATAAAAACAAACGGTATTTATCGCTTGTATTTTTCAGCATCAACATTTGGTTCATCACGTTCCTGTATTTCAATGGCAGAATCAGAAAATCCCGAAGGTCCTTTTTCCTTTAAAGGTATCGTGATAGCGTCACAAGAAAATAACATCCAAGAAGGCAATGCGATTGATCCGGGAATACTGGAAGATCATAACGGGAATTTATATATGGTCTATGGCTCATTTTTTGGCGGTATTTTTATTGTTGAACTGGATAAAAAAACTGGTTTTTTGAAAGATACAAAGCAAAAACCGATTCGTTTGCTGGGCGGAAAAATGGCGGCTGTTGAGGGTCCGGTAATTCGTTACATTGCCGAAAGCGGTTATTACTATCTTTTTTTATCGTATGGTTCATTATCAAGTGATTATAATATTCGGGTTGGGCGTGCAAAAGAGATTACCGGTCCTTATTTTGACGCCGACGGCAAAGAACTATCCTTATTATCCAAACAAAATGAAGAAGAAATTGGTACCAAAGTGATGGGCGGATTTACATTTGCTTCTCATACAAACCCACCTGTCGGGGAAAGTGTTATGGCACCCGGGCATAATGGCTTGTATGTTGAGGGTAATGATTATTTTATTGTTCACCATGCCCGTTCTTATGCTATGCCGGAACATTGGTTTATCATGAATATCAGGCGGTTTGCTGTGAATAGATATGGATGGCCGGTCATTTTTCCTCATCGGTATAACGGTGAATTTTTGACAGAAATTGATTTGGAAAATGGGGAATATGCACTTGTCCGGCATGGAAAAGATAACAATGCAAGGCCTCATGTTTCATCAGAAGTAATTTTGCAAAACGGTAAAATTGACGGTTCAGTGAAAGGAACGTTCCAATGTTATGAGGATTATAGAATTTCCCTGGTAATGGACGGCAAAGAATATGACGGGGTGATTATACAGCAATATGACAGAAAACATCAAAAATCAGTGCAGGCTATCTCTGCTATGAGCCAAGATGGGTTTGCTGTTTGGCTGTCTACACAACTGTAAGAGGCAACGCAGTATTTTTCATTACAAAAAGACAATTTCAAATCGAAATTGTTTCAGCCTGTCGAAGAACCCACCCAGCGCATTAAGCGAAGGATGGGTTCTTTGCGTATGGAGAAAAATAATGGAGCAAAAGAGAGAGAAACAGGGAGAGAATAGCGTCCCTCCACTTCCACATTGTCAGCTTTTTGAGGTTCATGGCAGCAAAATTGAAGCCTAACCCAGTTTCGCACTCGGTTAAGGCCTTTTAACAGCGTGTAACGTATGCTATGTTTCTCTTTGACATCCCGGCAAATGCCGGAAGTCCTCCGCAGCTTTAATGTGCTGCTCCCAGATGTGCCTTGCTACAACTTTTTGATGATTTCTGCTGTGCGTGCACTGATCAAGCTTGGGACAGGACTTGCAGATGGCCGGATTACTTTTAAACTCCCGGTAACCGCTGCGGTTGGTGGTGGAATATGGAAATACATGGTTGTTTGGAAAAATCATACAATTGTAGTATATATCGTAAACATAGTCATAACTTTTAAAGAATCCGGTCTTCGTCATAGGTCGCTTGTAGGCAGTGGAAAATGCGTTGTCATCCTCCTGTACTTTTTTGCATATCCACGGAGTCTTGTAGCCTGCATCCACGGCAGCTGTTTTGACAGGCTGAACAGGACGCTTTTTATTCTAAAAGTGTCCTGTTGTTATTTTTTGTGTTTGGAACTATGTTTCTAACGGTAAAAATCGTTTTATAGTTTAAGGTTTTTTATACCAGCGGGGGATTACATGCTGAAAATTATCATACCACGACAACACCTCTTTTGCCTGATTCAGCATAATATTGACTTCACCTTGCCCGAAAGGAATTGCCCATGGAATTGACGAAAGTTGATTGCTGCCGATATACAAAGCCAACAATTTCCAGAATTCTTCCGACACAATATCGTCAAAATAGCCATCAATCATACCTGTAGCAAAAGAGTGACTTTTCTGTGCACACCACACGATACGGTTGAATTCTTCCCATGGGTCACCAAAATCATGGCGGTTAAAATCTATGATGATAATCCTGTTATTTTCAAACATCATATTGCCGATGTGATAATCGCCATGCTGAAAAACCTGTGGTCTGCCCTTTAATAAATGGCGGTTTTGATTAATATAAGCAATGATACAAGATGCTCCGTTAAACTTAATGGGGCAATCTTGATAATTTTTGATTTTGCGGTCAATTTTGCGGCAGAAACGCAAATCCCACGTTTCTTGTGTTTTTGGCGCAGGAATACTATGTATTTTTTTTAGGATTCGTCCTGCCTCAAGGCCCAAGTCATATTGCCTTACCTCTGAAAAAGTGCAAAGAATTTCTTCTAAATCATCACCGTCTACCCAGCTTTGAAGTGAATAAACACCCGCATGACAAATACCGAATTTAAGTGGCAGGCACATAGGAATATTCATGTTTGCTAACTTTTTCATCATGGTAAACTCAATTTTCTTATTCTCATATTGGTTGGAAGATGATACACGCAATAAAAATGGCGTATTATTTTTATCTGTTACAAAATATTTTTTGTCGTTTGACCAACCCTTTTTTATCAGCATATGATGCTTAAAATCTAAAATATCCATATTCCTATCCACATCCTTATTTTTTAATTGGGTTGGCTCTATTTTATCTGGAAATTTTTTTATTGTCCATGCCTTTACATAAAGTCTTTTTACCAGCAAGGCGAGTGAGTTCTTTAGAATCTTTAAACCGGCAGAATCTGCGGAATTCCGCCGGTGTCTTTATGCTATATTTGTTGAATAAAGAATTCCCATAAAAACCTTCCGTCTACTGTATCAGAACGTCGGTGTTTATAAGCCATTCTTTCGGGATGAAACTGTACGGCATAAACCCTTTTGGTCACGTCTTCCAGTGCCTCGGCTACGTTATCCTCAGAAAAAGCGGTAAATCGTAAATCTTTTCCTGCTATTTTACAAGCTTGATGATGAGCGCTGTTTACAACGAAAGAACTGCCATATAAACGTTCTAAAAAGCTGTTCTTCACACAGAAGATAGGATGAATTTTATCTCCTGTCTTTTCTTCATATATATGTCTTTTTGTATTTTTCACCTCCTGCTCTAATGTCCCTCCAAAAGAAACATTGATTACCTGCATTCCACGGCAGATGCCTAAAACAGGACGTTGCTTTTTTAAAAAGAAGTCAACTAATTGTAATTCTATGTTGTCACGCCGATTATCAATTTGATAACTGGCTATGTTTTTTTCGCCGTAAAGAGCAGGGTCCATATCGCCTCCTCCAGCGAGAAGTAGTGCATCACAATTAACAGCCTCATCAATACTTTCTCCAAAGCAGGGCTTTGCACCGCTGGATTGAACTGCAATTTGATAATTATTTAATATTTGAGAATTTCCATATATAAATATTTTTTTCAAATAAAACAACTCCTATCATATCGATAGCTAAAATATTTTCCATTTCTTCTAATCCTATTGACTATCTGTTGTTTTTATACCCATCATTTTACTGGTAACAATAAAAATGATTTAGATCTAAAATAGTCCTAATAACTTATTAATAAGTTATTGTTTTAATAAGACTGAATTGTATTATACTATAATCGAAAGAGGTATTTTATGTCTATTCATAACAAGAAACGGTCTGTTTTAAAGAAATATAAATACATGGTCTTTTTAGGGGGTTGTATACTGGCAGTTCTTATCACTTATTTGTCTGTCTTATATTATAATAAACAAATATTACTAAATTCCACCTATGAAAACGTTCTTCCTCAACGGGTACAAGCTTTGCCGGCAGAAGAATCAGAAATTCTTTCTGAAAGCACCTATACCCGTATTGACCCTTTACTTGTTCTCGTAAATCATGAAAATCCTTTACCCGAAAATTATGAAGTTGTTCCGCAATTATATGATAATATCATTGTGGATATTAAATGTTATCCTCACCTCATACAGTTATTGAACGATGCCCGAAAAGAAAATATAATTTTATGGATAGCTTCCGGATACCGAAGTGTTGAAGAACAAGCTTCCATTCTAGAACGCGGCATTACAGAAAGAGAAAAAAATGGGATGACATATGAGGAGGCAAAAGAAGACGCTTTAAAAACAATTTCTGTTCCTCGATATAGCGAACACCATACGGGGCTTGCCGTTGATTTTAATACTGTGAGCCATGATTTTGCCGATACGGAAGAATATAAATGGCTGCAAAAAAATGCTGAGGAATATGGGTTTGTGCAAAGATATCGAGCAGATAAAGAAGATATAACCAAAATATCAGAAGAAGTTTGGCACTATCGATATGTAGGAATCGAGCACGCAAAAAAAATGAACGCATTGGATTTATGTTTAGAAGAATATTTGAAATATCTTTATTCTTAAACTTATATACTTTCTTTCATTATATTTGAATCATCTATATTACACCATTTTGTC
>URPG01000133.1 GCA_900549675.1 uncultured Oscillospiraceae bacterium
TATGTATGGAAAATTAATAATAGATTTATATTATCATAAATAGATTAGCTTTTCTACTTATTTGGTATAAATTTATATTTTTAGTGCAGGTCTGATAAAACAAAACAAAAAATCTAGGTTAAACTTACAAAAATAATTTTTATGGAGGTTTATGAAATCAGAAGAAATAAATATCTATAAAAATGCAAAAAAAGAAAAAGATATGAACTTTGCCATGTCTTTTTCTTAAAAATAACATAAAAATTGATAAATTTATGAAAAATATTGCCGTTTGCTATTGAGAAAACTCAAAAAGCGAGAATAATACCTTTGTGGTCAGCGTATAAGCTGCAAAGTCCGCCGGTGGGGACAAGCCAGATTTTCTTAAAGTTAAAACGCTTTTGGATTTCTTCGGAAAGTTGTTTTGCCAGGTTAAGATTATCACAGTGAGAGATGACTAAATTTTCACCTTTGGTTTGTTTACCGCTATTTTCGATGAGCTTTAAGAGTTCTGTAATCATTGAACTCAATCCTCTGGCCTTTTTAAAGAGGGTGATACTGCCCTTACCGTCAGAACCCATAATCAGCTTTATATTTAAAAGGCGGATAATGGTTCCCGTTAGTTTTCCAAGCCTGCCATTTTTTTGCAGGTTATCGTGGTTTTCTAATACAAAATATGTTTTCATATTATCGATAAAGTGTTCAATTGTCTGTATAATTTTTTCCTTGGGGAAATTTAAAGAAATAAGTTCGTGTAACTTTAAAGAGATTAGAGTTTCTCCGGCAGAGGCACTTTTGGAATCGATAATATAAGCATCGGTATGGCCGGATTCTTCTGCCATGGATTTTCCTGCTAAGGCACTGCTGTAAGAGCCGGACAGCTGGCTGGAAAGCGTAATGACGAAAGAACTGTCCGCTTTTTCGATTTCTTCTTGATAAGCTGATGCCGAGGGTGCAGCAGAACCTGTCTTTTTGGTGTTGGTTTTCATTTTTGTTAAAAAATGTGAAAGGTTCAGTTTTTCGTTATCGGTGAACTCTTGCTCGCCCAGATTCATGGTTAACGGAACCATGCTGATATTCATTTCTTTTTTCATTTGCGGTGTTAAGTCGCAACCGCTGTCTGCAATTATTTTATGGTTCATAAGGGTGACCTCACTTTCATTACAGTAAATTCTGTACAGTGTATTCTGTTGTTCACTGCTATTGATCATTTATAAGTATTCAAGAGGATTATTTAAAATTAAGTGGTACCTTTAGTTTACCCTTATGTTTGCTGTTTAGCAACAAACAAATTTTGAATTTTTTTAAGGGAGCAGCAGATGAAAAAATTTACAGGAAGTTTTTATGCATTACCATTTATAAATGTGATGTTTATTGACATTATTCGTCAAATGTTTTAAAATATCAAATTAGAAATATAATTTTTTGCTTTATATTTTTTTGAAATAAAAAAAGTGTATTTTGGAGGGGTTTTTGTGAAACTGCTAAGAAGAATATCGATATCAACTTTTGTTGGCTTAGGAATAGGTTTATTTTGTGTTATTTATGGTATCAATGGAGCGGCTGAAAGCTTAAATTCATTCATAAATCCGCCATCTTTTTTCATTATTGTAGGTGGCGCTGTGGGCAGTTTGATAACTTCTTTTCCTGCTCAAAAAGTAAAAACACTGGGTGCTGTCATAAAAAGTGCTTTTATCCATGATCAGGTCAATTTTTCCGAAGATATTCAGACGATTGTGGAAATCAGTCAATTTGCGAGAAGTAAAGGTACGCTGGCATTGGAGAATAAAGCAGAACAATATGAAAAAGATCATTTTTTACATAAAGGTGTTTTGTTAATTGCCGACGGCGTGAGTAAAGAATATTTGGTTACAAGCTTAAAAAGTGAAATTTCTCATATGAAAAAACGTCATGCGACAGGACATGCCATGATGAATATGATTGCGGATAGTGCCACTTCACTGGGATTGTTGGGAACCTACATTGGTTTGATTCCAATGCTGGAAAATCTTAGTGACCCTGCTTCTCTGGGACCGCTGATGGCATTGGAACTGGTGAGTTCTTTTTATGGTGCATTTATTTCCTATGTTGTTTTTACACCTTTGGCTAACCGATTAAAAGCGTTTAGTGCGGATGAGGTCTTAAGAAATAACTTAATTATCGAGGGCTTGGTAGCCGTACAAGAGGGACAAAGTCCCCGTGTCATTGAAGAACGTTTAATGGGTGCTTTAACCAAGAAGCAGGCCAAGAAAATGATAAGAAAAAAAGACAGAAAAGAGCCGATTAACTTTAAGGAGGTTGCATAAAAAATCATGGCAATTAATAGAAATGATACAACTACCCTTCAGTCAACGGAGAATATAGATTTTGACTTGGATTTTGACGACGATGACGATGATGAAGAAGAAGAGGGTGGAGATGGTTGGCTGGCCAGTTACAGTGATATGATGACTGACCTTATGGCAATTTTTGTTATTTTATTTTCTTTTGCCATGATGAATCAGGCACAGCAGGCAACCATCGCGAAAGATGCTAAAGAAGCGTTGCAGGAAACACAGGCAGCTGAGGGAGAGTTGGACGGCAGTTCTGGTACAGGGGTTTATCACCTTGAGAGTGAGTTTGACGAAATCTATGAGTTAATTAAGAAAAAAATTAATGAAAGCGGTTATTCGGATTCTATTCAATTGGAGAAGAGCGAGGGTGCCATTACATTCCGCTTCAAAGATAATGTGCTTTTTTATCCGGACAGCCCTGTAATGAGAGAATCTAGCTATGATATTTTAAATTATATGGGAGATTTGCTTTACAGTGTAAATGCCGGTATTGATGGCATGGAAATCAGCGGTTTCACCGCGAGAGTCAGTGAAGACAGCAAAACAAACTTTTTTTCTTGGGAGCTTTCAACGGGACGTGCACAATCCGTTTTGGAGTTCTTTGTGAAAAATTGTGATTTACCGCAGTCAAAAATGGTGGTTTCAGGGTATTCTCATCATAGGCCCATCGCCAGTAATGATACCGAGGAGGGGCGTTCTCTTAATCGACGTGTAGAAGTAAAGATTATACGCACAAAGGTAACAGATGATATTCTTATTGAAAGACCGGCTGATAGTAAAAAAGATGAGAATAAAGCAGAAAAATAGCAGAACGTGATATAATTTCATATTACTGTTCCATTTAAAACAAGCTTTTGCAAGTAGAATTGCAGAAGCTTGTTTTAATAAATACACAAAAGATAATCACATATAGCAATAAAATTATAACAATAGAAAATACCTATGCTTAGTAAAGAGAAAATTTGATTTTAGGTAGAAATTAAAAATTTTTTATGATAAAATCAAATCAAAGTAAAGAATTCGTCAGCATGAATTAGTTCTGACAAATTAAAATAAGGAGCGATTTTATGGTTGATCAGGCGTCAGAGGTTTTTGGTACGGAGCATCGTGCGGCACCGCTTGGAATTATTGTTATGGATGGTGCCAAAAAACTAGGCAAAAAGATTGAAGAGCATCTTATCCGTTGGGCAAGAGCAGCGGGAAGAGAAGTGGAAACATTTTCTATCGGAAACAGCACCCCTCGCTTTTCCTCCGGAGATGGAAAAGGTTTGATTGAGTCTACGATTCGCGGGTATGATTTGTTTTTTATTGTGGATGTCGGTAATTACAGTGTTACGTATAATTACTTTGGGAAAGAAAACCATATGTCCCCCGATGATCACTACCAAGACTTAAAGAGATTAATTCAAGCCGCCAGTGGCAAGGCCTATCGTATTAATGTGATTATGCCCCTTTTATACGGTGGCAGGCAGCACAGGAGGAATTATCGTGAATCTTTGGATTGTGCTTTTGCTTTGCAGGAACTGCAAAATATGGGTGTATCCAACGTGGTGACCTTTGACGCGCATGATCCGAGAGTACAAAATGCCGTGCCTCTTATGGGTTTTGACAATTTAATGCCTTCTTATCAAGTTTTGAAAAAGTTATTCAGAAGTTTTCCTGATATTTCAACCAAGCGCGAAGATTTTATGATTGTCAGCCCGGATGAAGGTGCTTTAAGCCGTAATATGTATTATGCCTCTGTGCTTGGTGTCGATATGGGTATGTTCTATAAAAGAAGAGATTATTCCCGCATTGTGAACGGCCGCAATCCCATCATCGCACATGAGTATTTGGGATCAGATGTAGAGGGTAAAGACGTTTTTATCTCGGATGATATTATCTCCTCCGGTGATTCTATGTTGGATTTAGCCTATAATCTGAAAAAAAGAAAAGCGAAAAGAATTTTTGCGTATGCCACCTATGCAATTTTTACCAATGGCTTGGAGGCCTTTGATAAGGCCTTTGCGGATGGTGTAATAGACGGTGTGTTTGGCAGCAATCTCACTTATACAACAGAGGAACTATTAAATCGCTCTTGGTTTTACCAAGTGGATGTTTCTAAATATATTGCCTATTTTATTGCCGCATTGAACCATGATATGTCAATCAGTAAATTAGTGGACCCTCATGCTAAAATTGATGCTTTATTGGAGAAACGCCAAAAAGAGATAAGCGAAAAACAAAGTGAACAGCTTCACTTTTAATACAAACTGATTTTCATAAACAGAAGGACAACCTCAGCAGGTTGTCCTTCTGTTATACGAAAGAAAAAGAAGAAAGTCTGAGGAGAAAATTCTTAATAAAACTTTATTCATAAAAGCATAAAAAGTAGTTTACAAAATAAAATAACATGGTAAAATTATGAGGTATAATTTTAAGGGAAATAGGCAGGAAATAAAGTTGGGGTTACTTGCCTGATAAGAGGGATTTTTTATGACCAAAGATATGACGTCCGGCTCGCCGTTTAAAAAGATTGTTGCTTTTACCATGCCGCTTTATCTAACGAATGTTTTTCAGCAGCTTTACACGATTGTCAACAGTATTATTGTCGGTCAGCTTTTGGGAACAGGGGCCTTGGCGGCAGTCGGGTTAACCAGTTCCATCAGTTTTTTAATTATCGGTTTTTGTACAGGGGTTGCAACGGGATTCTCTATCCCTATTGCGCAATCCTTTGGTTCCAGAGATTATCGGGAAATGAGAAGACTTTCGGGCAATATTACAACTTTAGCAGCAATTATTTCGGTGGTTTTTACAGTGGTGACCGCGGTATTATGCAATCCGATTTTGCAGTGGATGAATACTCCCGAAAATATTTTTGCTGATACTTATGATTATCTGCTGATTTTATTTCTGGGGATTCCAACGGTTTTTGTCTATAATGCACTAGCCGGGCTTATGCGTTCTTTAGGAGATAGTAAAACACCATTATTCATTTTGGTGTTGTCGGCTATCTTGAGCGTTGTGCTGGCAATTGTTTTTATTCAGGTGTTTGGCTGGGGGGTTGCCGGTGCCGGTTGGGCCATTTTTGTGTCACAGTTATTTTCCGCTGTGTGGTTGCCGTCATCAAAAAATTTCCTCTTCTGCATTTTAGAAAAGAAGATTTAAGGCTTCAATCTCAATCAGTATCCCGTTTGCTTTCCATGGGCATTCCTATGGGTTTGCAATTTTCCATTACGGGCATTGGCAGTGTGGTTTTGCAGAGCGCCGTAAATCAATTGGGCTCTGTAATTGTGGCGGCAGTGTCTTCTGGGGCACGTCTTAGCAACAATTTAATTGGTTGTGCCTATGACTCTTTAGGCTCCGCTATGGCGACCTATGCCGGTCAAAATTTGGGAGCAGGACGCATCAGCCGTCTTCGCAAGGGTGTAAAAGTGTCCATTCAGCTTTCTTTGATGTTTACCGTTTTTGCAGTTTTTGTTTGCTTTGTGTTCGGGCGCCCTTTGTCAGCGATGTTTGTCAGCGGAGAAAACAGTGAACTGATTATTAAATATACGTATCAATTTGTAAAAGCCTGCGCTTTGTTCTATATTCCGCTGGCTCTAGTGAATATTTTGCGTTTGACAATTCAAGGCTTGGGGTACAGTAAGCTGGCTATGATGGCGGGAGTATTTGAAATGGTTGCCCGTGTTGTTGTGGGTAAAATTTTTGTCCCCTTGTTTGGTTTTGTAGCGGCTTGTGTTGCAAATCCGGCGGCATGGGGGTTTGCCAATGTTTTTTTAATTCCGGCTTACTTCATGGTAATGAAAAAA
>URPG01000134.1 GCA_900549675.1 uncultured Oscillospiraceae bacterium
AAAGCGGAAAGTCCATTAATTTTGATATCCTTGTTACTGCAGTCGGGGCAAGGGCAAACACAACTTTGGTCTCAAAAATCGGCGGAAAAGTAAACCGTGGTATTGTTGTAAACAATCAAATGCGAACGAACCTTAATAATGTATATGCCGCAGGAGATTGTACGGAAGGATTTGATGTTTCTTTGGGCGACAATCGTGTGCTTGCACTGCTCCCCAACGCATATATGCAAGGCTTTACCGCTGGTGTTAATATGGCAGGTAGAGCAAGGGTATTTGATCATGCAATCCCCATGAATTCTATTGGTTTTTTTGGCCTGCATATTATGACAGCCGGCAGCTACATCGGTGAAAAAGATGGCGGAACAGTCTATATGCAAAAAGACGATACTTCCTGCAAAAAATTCTTCGTGCGTGATGGCTTGTTGAAGGGATATATTTTGGTGGATAAGGTGGAGCGAGGCGGCATTTATACCTCTTTGATTCGAGAGCAAACACCCCTTGAAACCGTTGACTTTGATTTGCTAACAGAAAATGCAAGCTTTATGGCATTTTCTTCCGAGATTCGTAGAAAAAAATTTGGAGGTGTGGTATAATATTATGATATTCAATGTTAGAGGTCTTGACCACAAAACGCTAAACCAAAAGATTCGTTCATCTGATATGGATGTAACAATATCCGAATGCTGTGGACAACGCTTCATCGCCGCAGGTATGAAGGATAAGCATATTACAATTAACGGAATCCCCGGCAATGCGCTTGGCGCTTATCTTGACGGTGCTTTCATTGAAGTGAATGGTAATGCCCAGGATGCCGTAGGAGATACTATGAATGATGGAAAAATCATCATTCACGGTAATATGGGAGATGCCGCGGGCTACGCAATGCGCGGTGGCAAAATTTACATTCAAGGGGATACCGGTTATCGTGCCGGCATTCACATGAAAGCATACAAGGACAAGGTTCCTGTTATGATTATCGGTGGAAAAGCAGGTAGTTTCCTTGGAGAATATCAAGCTGGAGGTATCATCATTGTTCTTGGAATGAGTAATAATGAACGTAGAATTGTCGGAAATTTTCCCTGTACCGGAATGCACGGTGGGAAAATCATTCTCAGAGGTAATACTGATAATATTACTTTTCCCAAAAATGTCTGCGTAAAATCTGCAACCGGTGACGATATAGAAAGCATTCAATCCGAACTTACCGAATTCTGCAAGGTATTCGGCTGTGATATTGAAGAGATAATGAACTCAGAGTTTACTGTCGTCACGCCCGACAGTAAAAATCCATACAAGCAGATGTATGTAGCAAATTAGAGAAAAGAGGTAATCTTATGAAGTATTCAAAGGACGAGGTAAAGCAGTATATCAAGGAGGATGATGTAAAATTCATCAGACTTGCTTTCTGCGATGTGTTCGGAAAGCAAAAAAATATATCTATTATGCCGGAGGAACTGGACCGCGCCTTTGAATACGGCATCGCTTTCGATGCCTCTTCCATCGAAGGCTACGGAGATGAAACATACTCGGATTTGTTCCTCAAGCCGGATAGTCAGACTCTAACGGTACTTCCTTGGCGCCCGGAACACGGTAAGGTTGTTAGGATGTTCAGTGATGTCACATATCCCTCCGGCAAACCCTATGAATGTGATACCCGTTACTTACTTAAGAAAGCCATGCAGGCCGCCGATGATGCAGGAGTATCTTTCTACTTTGGTGCAGAGCAGGAGTTCTATCTCTTTGAACTTGACCAAAACGGTAAGCCTACAAAAACTCCTTATGATGACGCGGGATATATGGATGTTGCTCCTGAAGATAAGGGTGAAAATATCCGTCGAGAAATTTGTTTAACGTTGGAGCAAATGGGTATTCGTCCAGAAAGCTCTCATCACGAGGGCGGACCGGGACAAAACGAAATAGACTTTCGATACTCTGACCCGCTTACCGCCGCAGACAATGTTATGACCTTTCAAACTATCGTTAAAACAGTCGCTTGCGGCAACGGACTCTGTGCTGACTTTTCTCCTAAACCCCTTGAAAATCTGCCGGGCAACGGTTTCCATATCAATATGTCAATTAAATCTAAAGATGGAAGCGATAATTTGCCTCACATCATCGCCGGAGTTCTTGAAAAAGCATCGGAAATGACAGCATTTCTCAATCCGACAGAAGAATCCTACATGCGTTTTGGACACAACCGGGCGCCTCGCTATATTTCTTGGTCCAGCGAAAACAGAAGTCAACTTGTCCGCATCCCTGCGGCACATGGTGAATATCGTCGAGCAGAACTTCGTTCTCCCGACCCGACATCCAATCCCTATCTTGCTTTTGCTTTAATCATTTATGCCGGAATATATGGAATTAAGAACAAACTTGATATGCCAAAGGTCGTAAATCAAAATCTGTTCAAAGCCAATGCAGATTTAACTTCTACATTACAAAAGTTGCCCAACTCTTTGAACGAAGCCTGTTTGCTTGCGAAACAAAGTCAGTTTATCGCTGAACATATCCCCGCTGCTGTTTTGGACATTTATTGCAGCAAATAATAATCATCAAATAAATTGCAAGGGAGAGAGTATTATATGAGTTTGAAAGAGCGTGTTTATAGCGTTCTTGTCGTTTCTGCATCAGAAAGTTTTAATGCGGCAACCAAAGAACTACTCCCTTTTTCCGGATACCAACCGGTACACACAGCAACCAATGTCAGCGAAGCAAAGCGATATATTGCAGCACGAGGATTTGATTTTGTCATTATCAACTCCCCTTTACCAGATGAATCGGGCGCCCGTTTTGCTATTGATTGCTGTCGATTCCAAACCACTGTCGTACTCCTCCTCTCTCGCTCTGATGTTCATGCAGAAGTGCATGATAAAGTTGCAGAGCATGGAGTGTTTACACTTTCCAAACCAACAAACAGAACCATTTTTTTGCAGGCACTTAGTTGGATGTCCAGCGCAAGAGAGCGACTGAGAAAAATGGAACAGAAAACATCTTCTATTGAAGAAAGAATGGAAGAGATTCGCATCGTAAACCGTGCAAAATGCTTACTTATCAGTGAACTGAAGATGACAGAACCGGAAGCACATCATTACATAGAAAAAAATGCTATGGATAACTGCATTCCTAAAAAAGAAGCTGCTGAAAATATTATTAAGCTTTATTCCTGAGCAAACGAGATGAGCAAAATGTTTGACTCTAATAATGCAATTCGTGATTTCTTTGTCCAGATAATATAAATAATCTGGATTAGGATACAATTTTAATATTTATTATACCTCGCTTCTCTATCAAAGCAAACCAATTCACTTCAAGCCGTCACAAATGTGGCGGCTTGTGCTATATCCAAATTTAAAAACAGAAAACAAGAAACGCCAATGTCGCAAAAACAAAAAATACAATTTCCACCGCGAGATGATGCCAGAATCAAAAAGTTTTTGGATAATCTTATATTCGTCTGATACTCAAAGTAAAATTTTGTGTGTTCTGTTCATAGGAACACTCCTCTCTTAATGGAGTTTCAAGGAGCAAGAAAACCATCTGCGCACCGCAAAGGGTGAGGACAGATGTCCAACAGAAAGAACGCTTGATACATCATTTCGACGCGAATTTTATTCATTCCTCCGACTCTCTGCAAAAAAATGGCAAGAGCGCAAAATTATCCTATATAGACAGTTTTGCATTCTTGCCCTCAAACAGACAACAAATCGTTCTGTGTGAAAAATCACCCAAAACAATTTGCTCTTAATTCTATTTTAAAATTGAATATACTCTCCGCTTGAAACCATCGTTTCTTTTCAAATTCAACAGTTAAAATTTTACTGTTTTATATTATCTTAAAAGCGGCATAAAACCTGTTAACTTGTTTACTTTTTTCTTGTTTCCATAAATAGCAATCCCAAAATAGTTGTGGTCTTGCTCTGTTGTGATTCCCGCCTTTGCAATATATTCGCTATATACATTGCAGGTTTGTGCAACATCAGAAAAATCAGCAACAATTAAGTCTGCAAATTCTGGGTTATACAAACGCTCTCTCAAATCTTTCAAAATCGTTTTATCTCCACGAAGCATTGTAACCGGAATCGTAATAATACCCAAGTGGGTTTGCCCCGAAGCGTCTGTTACATCTTCTCCTATCTGTTCGGGGATATACTTTCCCAACGTGATACCTAAAATGGCAGAAGTGTTTGCTACAATTCCAATAGGCAGTTCAGAATCTATAATCATTACACATTTCATAATTGAATCGCTCATTCTTTAAGCTCCTTTTGTTTTACAGAGGGTTTAAACTCTGAAATAAATAGTCCCGCTAATGTAAGTAAAATGCCAAACACAGAGGTTCCGGTAATTGTTTCACTAAGCACAATCACAGAGGTAACAACAGTTATGACTGGAACCATGTAAATATAAACACTAGTTTTTACTGCGCCTAATATTTTTATCGTCGAATTCCATGTTACAAAGCATAAGGCCGATGCGCCCAATCCCAAGAACAGGATATTAAACAGAGTAACAGGTTGAATCATCTGATTTATGTCCGGTTTAAAGCCAAATATAAACAATGCAGGTATCATAAACACCAGTCCGTAAAAGAAAATTCTCCGGGTTGATTGAATGGTATTGTAATGAAAGCCGCTGATTTTCTTTGTCAAGATAGAATAAGCAGCCCATACCACAGCGGCTAAAACCGCCAAAACATCTCCCAATGGGTTTAATTGCAAATTGCTGCTTCCATTAAAACTAATGAGAAAAATCCCAACAACAGCAACCGCAAAGCCTATAAAAAATTGCGCTCTTAATTTTTCACCATCTAAAAACAAGTGCGCAAAAATAGCAGTGAAAAATGGTGCTACGGAAATAATAACTCCTACATTAGAAGCAAAGGTATAGGTCAAAGCAATATTTTCAAGCAAATAATATAATGTGACACCGCACAAACCAGCGGCAGCAAAATATAGCTCTTGTTTTTTCTCCTTGACTTTCAACCTATGAGGGCAAACCACAAATAACACAACGAAACCGATTGTAAATCTTAAAAACAGTATTTCTATTGGAGAAAAGGCTTCTAAAAGTTTCTTGGTAGATATGAATGTAGTACCCCAAATAAAGATTGTAATTATCGCAAATAAATGTCCTGTAATTTCTTTTTTTCTGTCCATGGAGGTCCTCTCTATATAAACATCAACTATGATTATCCTTGAAAATATTCATATATTGCTTTGGTGTCAGCCCTATAAACTTTTTAAAGAAGTTAGAAAAGTGGCTCTGGTCAGTAAATCCTGTCTGCAAGGCCACATCTATTGGTAAAATGCCTCGCTCCAGCATTTTCTTTGCCTTGTCAATTCGTATCGTTTCCAAGTAGCTATAAGGAGAAATACCCTTTTGTTTTGTGAACGAGCGAAGAAGATAGTATTTGCTTAGTCCCGTCAGTTTACAAAGGTCATTAAGTGTAATATTTTCCATGTAATGCTTTTCTAAGAATTCGCAAATTGCCCTTGCTTCCGTGCTTTGCCCTGCGTTTTCTGTTGGCATAGCCTGTTCGGTATATTCTTCAACAAGCTGTTCCAAAAGGAAAAAGAAGATTTCCTCTTTTCTAAAATCTTTTTCTTCCTCCATAATAATCTGATGTAATTCCCGAAGCAAAGTAACCAATTCGCTATGGAAGATGACTTGTGGTGTAAAATAAGGCAAATATTCTTTTCCTGTTATCTCAAAGACCGCCTTGCCCATAATTTCTGGTTGAATATTGATACAGCGATAATCCAGCGTTTTACCGTCAATTTGTTCGCATGCATGATTGTCACGAGGATTAAACAATAATAAATCCCCCGGTTCTATGATGTACTCCTTATTTTTGCAAGATAAAAACCGTTGGCCTTTTTCAATAAAACCAATGACATAATATTCATGAAAATGATTGGGGAATTTCTGCATAATACCTTGAAAATGATAGGCTTCCACCTTTAGTTCAGCATCATATTTTACCGTTCTAATCTCTTGTTTCATAGAATTTGTCCTCCTTTCCTAATCATCTGATACTTAGTGTATCACAAGTGGGAATAGTATTCTTGTATGATATTGCCTATTTCAATATTGC
>URPG01000135.1 GCA_900549675.1 uncultured Oscillospiraceae bacterium
TACAGTAAAATTAGCGGTTTTGTACAGTAGCCGAATTTTTGGGTGATTAGCGGTGTTCCATACGGTTGGTGTTGAATGACCGTTATTTGTCCGAATTATTTTTTTCGTACATAGCAATGGCAAACTCAAGCATCTGTTTTCCGGCTGAATCAGAAGCCACTTCCTCAAGCTTTTTTGCAAAATCTTCATCTTCCAGAGAGATTGTCACTTTGGATTCAGAATCCGATTCATCAGAGCGGATAAGGAATTTTCCAATCGCTTTTGCTGTATCAATTCTTACGCTGTCCTCCGGCGTTTCGTAGTAGTCCTGTATCGTCCCCAACTGGCGGTGGGCGGTATCCTTTGCCAGACTTACATAGTCATGCCCGTTAATCGCCAGTTTCTTTGTGATAGAGAAATGTCTTAGGCTATACAGGTCTACTCTCGGAAGTCCCAGAGGTTTGTAGAAAGAACTGAACATATCATCGGCGTATTGTGAACTGATATGCGTACCATCCTCGTGAGCAAATATCAAATCATCATCAATGTAGCTGTCTCCTGCAAGCTGTTTATGCTGATTCTGAACAAGTTTGTAATCACGGAGCATGAAAATGACTTCCGGTGCTACATAGATTCTGTCCGTCTTTGCTTCGATTTCCTTTTCCGTCTTGGTAACATGGAAAACCGCTCGTCTCTTTGCATCCGGTCGGGTGCTACGAACTTGGTCGAATACTTTGAGAATCCCCCGCCCGTTTGTTTCTTCAATAAATTCCTCAGAGCGGTAGACCAACTGCTTGTAGACACGAATATAGGACGGTTCGTGCTTGTCCTCGTTATCGTATACATCTGACCATGTTAAGGCAAGACATTCTCCAATGCGGCTGCTCAGTGCCACCATAAGGCTGATTAGAAGCTTGAGCTGTGGATCGGAACAGTTATCATACGCAAAATTAAACTGTTCTTCCGTCCACACCTCACGTCTGCCGGACTTCGGCTGCTTCACAGTAACGCCCAACATGGGATTTTCTGTGATAAGCTCCAATTCGTCCGTGGCGTACTTAAATGCTCGGCTGATGATTTTCTTGCAATCATAAACGGTACGCTGCGATACCCTTGCTCCATTTGCCCTATGATTCCCGTTGGCTTGCGGTAATTGAAGCATATCCTTGAAGCCCTGTCTCATATCGACACGGGTTATTTTCCATATAGGGAATGAACCAAACACAGGAACAATGTAATTACGAATCTTACCGATATTCGCTCTGTAAGTGCCCTCGTCCCATCCATATCTGTCTCCGATGGTATGTAGATACTTGGTATGCTCGGCATAGGCATACAAGAGCTGTTCAACGGTCTCTATCTCCGTTTTATCAACTTTGGAAGCTACCGTTGTGCCCTTGGCTGCCTTATGTTCCTTTTCACGGAGCAGAAGATAGGATACGAACTGGTTTTTTGCACGTTCGTTGTTCACGGTTTCGGTGGTCTGGTGTTCCTTACCCTCGGAATCAAGATACCCGTAGCGGATGCGCCAGTTGTCATTGGTAGCGTTAATCTTGGTTGGCTCGCTATGCCACAAATATTCAGCTATATCTTTCTTTTTAGATTTTCTACCCATAAGTTTTCTTTCCTAACAAGTTGTTAGAACTCATTCGGATGATTGTTATACCAATCTTCAAAACTGTTCTTGTCGATACGAAGATATTTTCCCACCATGAATACACGAAAATCATTGTTTTTCTGATGCTTTTTGATAAAGTTGCGGACACTTTCCTCTCCGACACCATAGATGTTCATAATGTCCTGCACAGAGTAGTTGCGACACTCCATGATAGACGGGGTTACTCCTGCCATAGTATTCATCTCCTTTATGATTGTTATTACTGGTTAGACACGTTCAAGTGGCATTCGCCACAATAAGATTATAGCACAGTTGTTTTTCCGTTGTCAAGACTTTTGCCACGCCTGTGTGTCTAATAGCTTTTTGGCGTGGTGATTTTGAGGTGATTGTCTCGATTGCGATAGATTATTATTGATTTCTTAGTCAAAGAATGTTATTATTTGAAGTGTTATGGTGTATCGTTACACCAATACAGTTTGGAGGGAAATAAATGAGTTTATGGGATAAATTCTTGAACAATATAAAGATAGAAAAGCGAATCGAAACGGGACAAAAAATCAAGAGAATCCGTTTGCGTAATAAGACTGCTGTTTCAGAATTGGCAGAAGCCGCAGGAGTAAATGAAGCCGCAATAAGAAATTATGAGGTTGGATATCGCCAAATTTCCAGAGATAAATTAGAGCTGATTGCTCAAAGGCTCGGCGTTCCTGTGGAAACGCTTGTTGACCGCCAGATCGACAGCTACAATGATGCCATGCACATTCTGTTCGAACTGTCGGATAAATACGACCTTGTTCCCGTCGAACTTCCGCAAGAGCCTAAATATGCTCTCCAAACCAAAAATGAAGTGATTCTTCAAGCATTAGAAGCGTGGTATAACAAGAGACGCAAATGGGAGAACGGAGATATCACACAAGCCGAGCTGCAAGAGTGGACTGACACATTCCCCTTACAATGCGAGGAAAATGAACCTCCGGCGGAAAAAGGCGAGTCCCGTTATACAGACTTTGAACGTATTTTGGGACTGAAATCTGCATTTGAGCAGATGGACATGATTGTGAATGACAATGTAGAACTGATTGAGGATTGCATGGCTCATAAGGATTATAAAACAGCTCGTGAGCATTTGAGAATGCTTAAAGCCACTGTTCATACGCTGTCACAGGTGGATATCAAACGATACGGAAAATAAAGAAATCACAGGCTTTTCCTATTGCACTACGCAAAGGAACTGCCTGTGATTTTTTGTTACTTGGGTTCGATGGAGCAGCGGTCTAATGAAAATTCCAACAGTATACCAATCAGTTCATTTCGGCTACGCCCTGTCTGAGCCGATATTTCATCAATGCGCTGCACAACGTCCTCTCTGATACGAACAGAAAAGGTCTTATAACCGTCATCCCCCTTGGGACGTTTCGGATGGATTATCAATTTTTCCTCTTTCATGCTAAATCACCTCTATGTTAAATTTTATGTTTTCATAGATGTGATTTATATGTTATAATTTATGTTATGAATTATATTGGAGGGATTGAAATGAACTCGGACGAATTATATACACTGAAAAGTATGGTGCTTGATAACTACGAGCAGTACCATGACGGTCTTAGAATACTCTTAGAAAGCGATAAGGGGCTCTACAAGGCATTTGGACAGTCGCCCCGGACAAAGTACCTAAAAACAGAGAACTTCTATCTAACGTCAAAAGAACGCCTTACATACATGATGGGGTTCATTGATGCTTTTGCTTGGCTGACAAGACAGGGAAAGTTAGTGCCGGATACATTCCCAACAGATATCGCAGGATTCACAGACCCAGAGGAAACCCCGGAAGAACGGGCAGAATACTTTGAGCAGCGATACAAGGACTTATCGCCGGAGCAGCGTGCCGAACTGGAAGCGTTTGATAAAGAAAACGAAGAAATGTGGCTTGAACAAGTCGAAGAAAGCATTAAAGAGAATAAAGTAATCAATAATCTGATTCTGCGTATTATTACCGGGGAAGATTATTGATATCCAAAGAGCGGTGTATTTTGCGATACACCGCTCTTTCAGGGCTAACTTGTTATTCACAAATGAGTTTATGTTTAGTGTGCGAAATTGCAAACAATTTTTTACAATGAATTGTCTTTGTGATCAATTCTCTTTTGTCCAGACGGTAATCCCTTTTCTGAGCGCGACTCGTCCAAACTTTGCCATCTGTTGACTGCTATTTCCCTTTTGCTGTTTCAAAGTATAAATAGTTTTAACTTTGAAGCCAAACTGTTCAGCAAAGGAAGAACTTAAAAAGTCAACCGGAATAACTTCTCCACCATATCGAACATTATCATTAACAAATGCCACCATGGCCCCCGGTTTACAAGCACGATAAAGCTCAGCATAGATAAAAGCAAGCTCAGTGAAATATCCTTCCACCATTCGGATTACGCCATTATTATTTAAATCTCCGGCATCTTTTCGTTTTGCTAATGCGGTCATTACTTCCGCAAAAGCCTTATTCTCCTTAATTGTTGCATATATATAATCAAATCGCTCTTTTTTCCCAATTGTTGAATAATAATCTTTTAAACAGTCAATCTTCGATTTGCTCTCAACCGTGCAAGATAGAAGCCCTTGACGTAAGCGCTTAATATCTTCTTCACCGAGGCCAAGATAAACAAGCTCCAAAGCATAGGTTCTTGTGTAATCATATCTATTACAGTACGGTGGTGATGTAATTACACCTTTAAGCTTGTTGTCCTCTACTAATGGAAGCTCATACAAAACACTTTTTGAAACGAAATCGATATCAGCCTTTTCGGTATCAACACCGTTCTTTTGAATCAGTTCAATGTCTGCAAGAACATGGGCTAATTCTTCAAGAATAGTCGTTTTTGAATCAAGAATTTCTGGTCGAACATATTTTTCCGGAAGTAGTTTTTGTCCCTTGGATGTTCTGACCTTGTTAGCCTCCTGTACTTTGAAAGACCTACAATCCCACCCAAGATATTGCCCCGATTTGGTTGTATAACTGCATCTTTCTAAAGAGTTAATAATACAAAGCGTAAGTAAGTTTTTCGCTTCCTCTGAATATTCAGACTTCTCATTCCAGTCATGGATGTATGCTAAAAAGCGTTCATTTTCTTGAGGATAGGCAGTGCGAGTTATAGTGATATAGGGGGTACATTTGTGATAATCATCTGGGACTGTCAAATTTGAAACATCATCTATCAAGTGATGAATTTCGTTAACATCATACCTCATTACCGCAGCCTTTGCTTTGATGGATACCTCAGAAATAGGCATAACATCGTATCCAATACTGTTTATACCTCGCATTTGACAAACCAGAGCGGTTGTTCCTGAACCCATGAATGGATCCTTAACCCAATCACCTGCAACGGCCTTCATCTCATCAAGCAGAATATTGACAAGGTTAGCAGAGAAACCTTCTTTATATTTCAGCCAACTATGAAGAGTGTCTTTCTTGCTTAACTGATAGCTAACACTTTGACGATTAAACTTCTCTGTGACTTCTAGAAACTGTGCATACCTATTCTCTAATTTTTGTCTTTCTTCTTCACTAGAAAAATGGTCCGCAGAAAAATTATCGACAAGGTAATTATCAATTGGGGCGCTGAATAGTTTTAATTGTTCCATCATTTACCTCATATATCAAGCAACCAATTACAATATTCCACTAGTTGGTTGTTGTCAGTTAAATTAGCTCCGTTAGTCATAGTTCCACTTGTTAATTGTGAAAAAATTTCACCTGCCATAGCTCTTTCTATAGCAGCCCCGACAAAAGAAGTTTGAATAGCCAATTCTTTTGCAGCATAGCTGATGCGTATTCTCTCTAACGCAGTATTAGCAGTTTTCCAATGCTCATCTGCACCGGCAGGGTCGATTCCTCCCTTTAACTCGCCAAGCATTATTGCTTTTTCTGGATGATTTTTTGCAATCTTACCCTGTTCATAGCCAATTTTATCCGCATTATAGAGGCAAATATCGATATTCTTCTTTACGATGGAATTTGTCATATTGAATCCCAGAACGCGATCTCCTAGACTATTTGTCCAATACAACGCTTTGAGTGTTTTTTCTATTTCTGTATCATCACTACGTTTTGTGAGCCATTTAAATGTACTATTACTTCCATCGATCCACTCATAAGCAATACCACGCACATTCATACACGAAAGAATACAGCGAACAAGTTTTTCTTGGCCCATAGCACCAATGCGATTTCGCATTGTGCCACCAACAGCATCTCCCTTTGTAAGTAAAAATCTATAGATCGTCTCGTCAATATATGCAGGTCCAGCCGGTTTGAGAAATTTATCAATCAGTTCTTTGATAACTAGCGTTTTATCATCGTTATTTAAGTGTTGCAAAGATTTTTCAGACAGTCCAGCTGCGGTAAGCATAAACGGACGAATAGAAGGCATCCT
>URPG01000136.1 GCA_900549675.1 uncultured Oscillospiraceae bacterium
TATTGATGAAGTTTTTCATTATATCCAGCAAAATTATCAAGAAAACTTGAAATTAGAAACCATTGCTCCTTTATTTGGCTATAACAGCGCCTATTTAGGGAAAATCTTGCGTAAAAAGTCAGGTATGAGTTTTAATGAATATATTGATTCTGTGCGAATAAAAAAATCAAAAGAGCTTTTGGCGGATAAGCAGCTTCGTGTTTATGAAGTTGCAAACCGACTGGGTTATAAAAATGTAGATTATTTTCATAAAAAATTTAAGAAATATGTGGGTACCAGTCCTGCTGAATACCGAAAACAGTTCTCTTAAAAAACAAAACCGAATAGCAGCTCTATTGTATAGAATGAGCCGCTATCCGGTTTTGTTTTTTACTAAGACTATAAAATCTGAATTTTAATCACTACAGGAAAGTTGCTGTTAACTGTTTGTGTCGTGATATGCAAGCCATCTGCATTTTTGAAAAATCCAGGTTTTTCATCAAAACCCAATATACTGACATCTTGAATTAATCCGTGGAAACCTGGTCTATGCTGGTCTTTTATATCTGATAAAGAACGAATGCATATCTGTCCGTTTTCAGGATAATGTAAGACAAAAGCATAGACACTGTCCCCCGCTGCCGTAAATCGAATATCAGATGCAGTATACTCAATATCTTCATTATCTGTAAATTCACCCTCGGCCTCTTTCGTTTCACCTTCTGCACTGATTTTCCATGGATAACTCCCATAGATTGCTTCCGCATTTTGGTGCATCCAACTCCCAATCTCTTTAAGTATCATTTGATCCTTCTCAGCGATAGAACCGTCTGCTTTGGGCCCAATATTAAGAATCATGTTTCCGTTTTTACTTAGAATGTCAATGAAATTGCAAATAATCTGATAACTGGTTTTATAATCAAGTGAATCAGTATAGCACCATGAATTTTTGGCAATTGCTGTATCGGTTTGCCATACATAAGGTTTCGCATCCGCAAACTTTCCTCTTTCTACTTCAATAATGCCACTGCCAAACATCATGGCATCATGTTTATAACAAATAGCAACCTCTTTCCCCCACTCTATTCCCCGGTTATAATAATAAGCAGCAAGTTTTTTTAACGGCATGCGAAATGCCTCATGCTGAATCCACCAATCAAAATACAGCAAAGAAGGCTGATACGAATCGATAATTTCACAAGTACGCACCAACCAATCATTTAAAAATTCTTCACTGGGATAAGGTTTACTCTGCAAATCTTGATTATCGGGTTCCGGCATGGCCGGCCAATAAAAATCTCCTTTATGCAGTGGTTCTTTAATGTCGCTGTCAAATTCTTTTCCATGTCCCATAAAAAACCAGTGCTCTGCCCTATGAGAGGACGTACAAAAGTGCATTCCTTTTTTTTCAATCGAATTTCTTAATTCACCTAATAGATCTCTTTTAGGCCCCATATCATAGGCATTAAACTTAGAAATCTCACTTTTATACATTTGGAAACCGTCATGATGTTCCGCCACAGGAAAGACATATTGAGCACCCGCTTCTCGAAACAAATCCGCCCATTCTTCGGGCTTAAAATGTTCCGCTTTAAAAAGAGGAATAAAATCCTTGTATCCAAAATTTTTTTGTTCTCCATAAGTGTTACGGTGATATTCCCATTCTTCTGAATCTTTTATATACATATTGCGGGAATACCACTCATTGGCATGGGCGGGAATACTATAAAGTCCCCAGTGTATAAAGATTCCAAATTTAGCTTTTGGAAACCACTGCGGTATTTTTACTTGACTGAGAGAACTCCAAGTTGGTTGAAAAGGTCCTTCGGCAATTACACGATTAATCTTTTCCAGATATGCTTTTTCTACCACTGTTCTAAACCTCGCTTTCTTTTTTCATAAAATATAAGAACAAGCCGGCACAAAACAAACTGATATTTCCAGTGAAAATACAGCTTATTTTGTGCTGACTTTTTTATTATAGGATGGAGTTCATGTAATGTCTAGTTTGATTTTACTTTTTCATAGGATTCTACTATTGCTAGTCTAGCATCGTTCTGGTCTTTTGCATTTTTCATATCCACGGTCAGGACATCTTCATATCCAAGACCTTTAACTGTATCCTGCATAGTTTTTAAATAAGAGTTAAATTCATCTTCATCTTGAGCAAAAATCATTTTCCAAGAATTCTCAATAATTGTAGCCTTACATTGACCTCGGATAGTCGAAATATTAGAATCTTCTTCTGGTACTGAATAGCTGGCTCCAGGGGCTACGGTAAGCATATTTTTGCTCTTTAAATAGTCCATTGTCGTATCAGCATTCATGTGTTTTTGCCAATCCTCACTTAGAGGAGTGCTGTTATTGGCGATAGTAGTTTCCCAAAGCATGTAGTCATAAGGTTCATTGATTTCGGGATCTATATCACCTAAATTTATGGGTTTGAAATTCAAAGCGGACACGCCGTCTTTCCAGTTTCCGCCGCCAAATTCTTCCGGAACTTCTACTTCGTTAGAAGGAAGTGCTTTAAGACCAAAATCTGTTAAGGTGGCTTTTCCGTCTATAATATCCCAAGTTAATCCCTTGATACCTGCTGCACCGTTGGCTTGCGCATTCAAACGAATACCATCTGGGGAATACAGCCAATCAATAAAATCAACCATTCTTTCCGGGTCCTTCGCTTTGCTGCCAACAGCAATGGCCCTGTCCATATTTCCTTCAGGTGAATTACCATAAGAGAAAATTTTTAAATCATCGATGCCAGCCATCATAAAGCCTTTACCGGCCTCTTTGTTTTCAATGGTATTAAATTGATTTTGGGCAAGCCATGGCCATGGGCAATACAGAACCTCTCCATTGGTATATTTTGTTGATAAAATATCATAGTTTTGAGTAGTGGAATCAGGATCAACCAATCCTTTTTGGTTTGCATCAAAAAAGAATTTAAGAGCACGGATATAAGCCGAATCAGAATCAACAATGCTCTGATAGTCACTGCCGTCTGCTTGTGCCAAGACAAAACCACGCTCGTCATAACCATACATACAAGCAATTTGTTTAGCGTTGTTCATCATATTGTCATCCCAATCTTTAAAAAGAGAAACACCATAAATATTATCTTTTCCCTCTTTTTCACGGGCCATTTCCTGCATATCTTCCAAAACACCAAGCATATCTTCAAAGGTTTTCATTTGCGGATAACCCAGCTCCGCATAATAATCCCAACGAATGTATGGTCCGAAGGTGGGCTCTAATCCTTCACTGGGTTCAGAAGGAGATTCAGATGAAACAGAGTTAGGGAAGGCCCAAATTCCTTCTTTGGTTGTCATTTTGTTCATAGCATCAATTGATACTTTATGATTTTTGAAAATATCTTTGTCTTTCACAAGGTCTGTCATATCGACCAATAAATCCGCCATGACCAAATCGTTGAATTTTCCGTTTTCGGTTGTGAAGATGATAAGATCACCTAAATTGCCTGCTGCTGAACGAGTTTGAAAAAGTGTTTCTCCCCCTCCCGCCACGTTTGGTGCAATAATATTTAGTTCCATATTAAATTTATCTTTGACCACTTTTGCAAACCAGCCGCTTTGAATCCCTTGATAATTGGCTAACTGGTCAAATACATCTACAGTGATAAATTCACTGTACTTACTTGGCTCATCATTGCTTTCAGAGGCTGTATTGGCAGCAGCAGGAGCAACAGAACCTTTGGATTCAACAGTGCTGAGATTACTATTGTCACTACCACAAGCGCTAAAAATAGATACAGACATCGCCGCTGTAAGCAACAGACTGAGTAATTGCTTTTTTTTCATCTTTTTCCCTCCATATTGTTTTTATTTTTGTTAAATAACAAAATATTCATATTTAACCCTTTACTGAACCTATCATAATGCCTTTGACGAAGAATCGCTGAAAAATAGGATAAATAAAGAGAATCGGCAAAACAACAATGACAGATACTGTCATGCGAATAGATGTGCCTGTTTGACGTGTAGCTAAAACAGTAGAAGATAACGAAGCACCGGAACTATTTTTCACCATAGCAGCCAATGAATTCGCTTGATTGATGTAAGTATATAACAAATACTGCAAAGAATATAATTTTTGATCAGTTATATAGATTAAGGTATCCTGATAGTTATTCCATTGATTCACCGCAGAGAAAATAGCAACCGTAGCGGAAATCGGCACACACGCAGGCAGCATTATCTTATAAAAAATCTTAAATATTCCGGCTCCATCTATCTCGGCCGCTTCCTGTAATGCTTTTGGTAAGGATTCAATATAAGTCTTTACCAAAATAATATTAAAAGGTTGAATGATAGTAGGAATTATATAAACCAAAAAATTATTTGTCAGCCCTAAATTTTTCATCGTGATAAACATCGGAATTAATCCGGCGTTAAAGTACATGGTAACTACCACAAAGCGATACCAGAATTTCCTCTTCCACATTTTTTCTTGTGTAAACATGAAACCTAAAAAAGCCGACGATAAAACAGTAAGAATTGTTCCGAATGCGGTTTTTCCTAAAGAAATCATAGCTGCGTTGGATAAACCATTCAATTGTAAAATTTGTTTGTAGTTTTCAAAATGAATGCTTTTGGGAATTAAATTTATTTTTCCACTGGCACTTAAATCATTGGCGCTAATGGTGTTGATTACCAGATAATAAAAAGGATATAAACAGATAAGCGTAAAAATTAACATTAAGGTATAGTTTATAACATGAAAAAGAATATCACTTGGAGAATGTTTTATTTTCATTTTCAATTCTCCTCTATACTATATAATGGATTGCCCACGTGTCTTTTTTGACACAAGGTTTACAGATGTTAAAAGTATAACACTGACTAAGCTTTTTAACATACTGATTGCTGTTGCCAAAGAATAACTGCTGCCTGTCATACCAATATTGTAAACATATAAATCCAAAACCTGAATATGTTGTTTATTAAATGAATTTTGGAATACAAAGTATTGATCTAGTCCATTGTTCAAGAAATTGGCTATACTAAGCATAAGCATAACAAAGAAGGTTGGCAGTAAAGATGGTAATGTAATTTTAATCATACGCTGAAAACGCCCTGCACCGTCTATGCTGGCGGCTTCATATAATTCAGGGTCAATTCCAGCAATAGAGGCCAAATACATAATGGCATTCCAACCAAGTGTTTTCCAAATATTCCAACCCATCATCCAAAGATATGTATGAGAATCGCTATCCAAAAATTTTATAGGCTGTTCTATGATTCCTGCGTCTTGCAAAAATAAATTGACCATACCTTTAGAAGAAAATAAACTAAAGGCAACAGAATACACTAGAATCCAACTTATAAAATTAGGTAAGGTAGTAAATGTTTGTACAAAAATTTTTACTCCCTTGTTTTTTATTTCATTGAGGAGTATAGCAAAAGCCACCGGAAAAACCGAACATAAAATCCCTAGCAAGCTCATAGCAAAAGTGTTTTTCATAACTTGGATAAGCTGTGACACCTGAGTGGAGTTATTGAACAGCATTTTAAACCATTGCAAACCAACAAATTCTGACTGTGCTAAGCTTCTTGGGGGTTTATAGTCAAAAAAAGCATAAATCCAGCCGTGAAGCGGGAAGTAAGAAAATAAAAACACCAAAACCAAAAAGGGTGCAATCCACAAAAAGTAAATAAAGCTACGGTTATCTTTAGATTTTTTAAAAGATAATAGAGAAGGTTTTACTTTTTTCTGCATACTTTGTCTAACCTCCTATTTCATCACATTGATTTCTTTATTATTTTATCATTAATGCTAAAAAATAAATACCCCTAAAAAACATGATCAATATAAGTATAAATTAGATATTTCATCTAATATTTATGAAATATCTAATTTATACTGTATTTTTTGTTAAATAATTTATGTATAACTGTAACTAAAATAAAATTAAAACTATTGATGTTTTAATTAAAATCACTATTTTAAGTGATTGTTTTGCACTAACCCTAAAAGAGCATAATCACTCGCCTCTCAAGAGACACTG
>URPG01000137.1 GCA_900549675.1 uncultured Oscillospiraceae bacterium
TTGAGACTTAATTCTGTCCTATCTCTAAAAGACAAATGATTTGTAAAACTAAAATTGATAAGCATTTTATTCACCTCTGAATCTTAGATATATAATAGCATGTCTTTCTAAATAAATCAAGGGTTGAATGAGATTTTTTCTCAATCAACCCTTGATTTATTTTCTTAACAATTGTTTTATTTGAAATTATCGTGAAATTATATCATTTAAAGAGTGGTTTTACATCAGCTATCTACCCAAATACCCCACAAACTTATAATAAATATCCACCCGCTGGCTCTTGCTACCATCCTCATTCATCGTCTTTTCATGAACCACAATCCGCTCAATTAACTCGTTGAGGATGTAGGTGTTCAGCTCAGTGATGTCCGTATACTTGGAGATAATCGGAAGGAAATCCTCAATTCGGCTGTAGGTATCCTCAGCCTGATTCACAGCTTGAGTAAGGGTTATCTCTTTGTTACGCAGTTCCTCCAGCTCCGATTCATATTGAGGAGCCATGGACTGATACCGACTTTCGGTGATACGCTCCAGCGCCAAATCCTCATAAAGCTTGTTGAGGATTTTCTCAAGATCGCCCATCCGCTTCTTCACAGATTTTAGTTCCTTGCGGGATTTCTCAATCTCCCGCTTCTGCTTTTCGCTCTTTGCCGCCACAAGCATGTCTATGTATTGCCGCTTGGCAAGCTTGGCGGCCTTGGCATTTCGGCGTATATCCTCCAATACCAGCTGATTCATGGTCACCCATCCAATAGCATGAGAGGTACAGCGTTCTTTTCCATAGTTCTTGTAAACCCAGCAAGAGAATCCAGTATACTTTCCTTTAGGCTTGCTGTAAGAAGCGTTCAGAGATGAGCCACAACCCGAACACTTCACCAGCCCAGCAAACATCTGAACCTCTCCATTGCTATTTTCTCTGCGCCTGCTTTTCATAATCTGATGTACCGTATCCCATACTTCCTGTGCAATGATTGGCTCATGAGTATCCTCCACCACAATCCAATCTTGCTCCGGAACATCCACGATGCTCTTGTCAAAAAAGCCTTTTGTCTTGCGCCGCCCGAACACTACCTTACCGAGATACACAGGGTTATTCAGGATGGAGCGGATGGAAGTAGCGTGCCAGTCAAAGGGCTTTCGCCAATATTCGCTCTGGAAATAATCCGGATTATTCTGATTAAAATAGGCCTGCGGGTTGAGAATTCGTTTCTCCCGCAGGATTTTTGTGATCCGGACATAGCCTACTCCCTCGGCAAACAGTTGAAAAATTTGCCGTACGATATCAGCGGCAACAGGATCAATAATCAACTTGTGGCGGTCATCTGGATTCTTGATATACCCAAAAGGAGCATGGCTCCCCAAGTACATCCCGGTCCTGGCTCTTGCTCGATGAGCCGCTTTTGTCTTGGTAGAGCACTGCCGGGCATAGTAGGAATTCACCACATTGGTGAAAGGAAAGACGAGGTTGTCCGTTCCATTTGCCGTATCAATATTCTCACTTACAGCGATAAACCGAACACTTTTCTGCTCAAAATAATGCTCGATGTAAAGCCCCATTTGAGCATATTCTCTGCCAAAGCGGGAGAGGTCTTTCACCACTACAATGTTGATTTTCCCCTCTTCGATATCTTCTATCATTCTTTGGAACTGAGGCCGCTCAAAGTTTGTACCTGACCATCCATCGTCACAATAATAGTCAGAGATTACAAAATGATGGTCATTACAATACTGCGTGAGCAGTGTTTTCTGTGTTTGAATGCTACCGCTCTCGCCGGTCTGTCCATCATCTTGGCTGAGGCGACAGTAGATTGCTGTATTCGTTTGTGCCATAGTCGCACCTCCTTTAGCACGACAGGATACCATCAATCCTCTGTGATAGCTATACCATTATCCACTAAAGATTCGGACGGAATCTCGACCTCTTTGGCTGCTTCACAGGAGTGGGTGATGAGACTTCCAACCTTATCAAAAATTGTGCTTTCTCCCTGAAAAAAGCTGAAAGTAATGTACTGCACTCCGTTGATGGTTTTGGAATGAACACTGAAATCTCCCTTGCATAGAAATGGCATATTCTTGCTCCTTTCACGACAGTATGCAAAAACAGAGGGAAGAAAATGGCTGTTTATCGACATTCGTTATATATCTGACATAACAATTTGGGGAACCATCTAAAAAGTTATGTCACTTTCAAATCCCCCAACGGCTTTGCCGGTGGGCGTTTCCGGGAGTTATGCTGCCAAAGCAGCATAACTCCTTTAACCTGCACAATATTCAACCCTGCTGTTTTTCCAGTATAGCCCTAAATACTTCTTTCTCTGTTTTTATAAATTGTTGTTCTGATAGGTTACCATTCTTCTTATTTACTCCTATCCGTTTGTAAGACAGGGGATGTGCCATCGTGACCTATGGGATTATCTGTTTCGCAGATAGCTAAGTCGGCAATCTCATAGGAATTATTAATCTGCCTGCCACTGCGAAAGTTTTTCGTAACCACAATCAGTCCTGCATCCGTGAGATGCTTGATGGCTTTGCTGACGGAGCTGACTGCGATTCCACAGGCGGATGCGATGGTCTGCTTGCTCGGATAGCATCCGCTTTTCTTATTTCTGCATTTACAGAGATAGCAGTAGACGTAAAATGCGATTGGTGACAGCTTAAAATCAAGGACCTGATTTTGTACGACAAAAAAGTTCCCTCGTTTCATCTTGGCGAACACTCCTTTCCAACGAGAGAGAAGGCATAAAAAATGCCCCTCACTTCTATTAAGGAAAAAGTGAAGGGGGTTATTGACATTTGTACACAAATTGGTTAAAATGACTATAAAGTCAAATTTGACTTTATAGTCATAAGTTGAGGTTGAGTGCTAATGTCAAAAGAAAAAAAGTACCAAATAAGAAATCAAAATATTCTTGATACAGCTGAAAAGTTAATACGTCAAAAAGGTTATCACCATTTCAAAATGAGTGATATTTCTGATGAGTTGGATATTGCAAAAGGGACAATTTATAATCATTATCCCTCTAAGGAGGATCTGCTTTTTGCTCTTGTTTATCCGAAGCTTGAAAAATTAAAAGGTGGATTAACAAAAGTTGTTGCGAGTCAAGATTGCTTTGAGGATAAATTTACAGCCGCGATTCGACAAGCAATCGAATGTGAATATCATCAATTTTTAGTGCTTACTTTTTCTGATATGGCCGTTCTGTTTCAAGAGAAGAACAAAAACGATATGGAAAGAATCCAAAATCAGATTATTCAGGAATTCAGAAATATCATTACTCTCGGAATAGAAGCAGGCGTTGTAAAAACACATCTTTCCATAGAGTTTTTAAGCCATCAAATTCTATCTGCATTGAATCCGTTATTGCATAGCCTGCTTGTAGTAGATTCTGCAAAAATGACACATGATGAATTTATTACACAAACTACGGAACTACTACTATTCGGAATCAAGAAGGGATAAGTCGATGGATAAACAAGAACTATACCAATTCGCTTTTAACACACTTTTTCACAAAAAACTAAAGAGATTTGGAACAGCAGGTCATGTAGCATGCGCTTTGGAAACAAGCAAAGGAAATATTTTTACAGGAGTGTGTATTGATCTTCCTTGTTCAATCGGTTTATGTGCGGAACAATCTGCTATAGCTGAGATGGTAAAAAATCAGGAAACCGTCATTGAGCAGATTATTGCCGTTTTTGAAGATGGGAGCATCCTTTCTCCGTGTGGAAGATGCAGAGAATTGATGGCACAAATTGATGAGGAAAATCTAGAGGCGAAAATCATCTTACCTAAAATGAAAGAAGTGCCTTTAAAAGCTTTACTGCCAGAGAGGTGGGATGATAAGTGGAGCTAAGAAAACTTAGCAGCCGGATATATTATTATCCGCATCAACCGGAAACGGATCGTCCAATGTTGGCCTACCTTAAGGGAGAAAAAATAGCACTCGCTATAGATGCAGGAAACTCGGCTGACCATGTAGATGAGTTTTATAGGGCTTTAGAAACGCAGGGATTGAGAAAACCCGACTTGACCGCAATTACGCATTGGCATTGGGACCATACATTTGGAATGCACCATATTCACGGACTATCGATCGCACACTGTAAAACAAATGAATTATTGAATCTGGAGCGAAAGAAATTATCAGATAACACATATGTGGAATTTTTGAAAAAAGAGGATATATGTTTTAGCAGAGAATATGCAAATCACCAAAAAGTGGTTGCTGTATCTTCAGACATCGAATTTGGGGAAACGCTTACCGTAAATCTTGGTAGAATGACTGCAAGGCTTTTACATGTGGAATCACCTCACTCAGAGGATACTGTAGTAATCTATATTCCAGAAGAAAAGATATTATTTTTAGGGGACGCCACCAGCGAGGATTTCTTTCATGACGGATATATGGACACAGACAAGTTACAATCCCTTGTAAGGTTTATTGAAAATAGTCATTGCCGACACTGTCTTTTAAGCCATACAGATCCATTAACGAAATCGGATTTGCTGGATTATTTAAAATCCATATTAAAGTAAAATTGATGGAGATGTGCTCATGGAAAAATACCAATGGATTTTATGCCCTATTTGCAAGCATAAAACGAGATTAAAAGTAAGATATGATACCGAATTAGTTAACTTCCCCTTATTCTGTCCCAAATGCAAGCGGGAAACACTAATCAGTGTGCAACAACTGAACATGTCAATTATTAAAGAGCCAGACGTACAGACGCAGAGCCGATAACTATTGAGGAAACTCATGGAGATCGGCTCTTTTATTTTCTCTTGGGGCTTTCAGCTTTATTTATACCCGCCAAAGAAAAAAACGGCGCTTTGGCGGGTCATTCTTCATGCCTGAATATCTAAATCATCCCTCCAAACCCGTAAAGTTTGGAGGGATGATTTATGTGTTGGTCTATACAGGCTACACCGCTGCGCATTTGCTGCAACGACATTAGGCTATCCGCACAATTGATTTTTACATAGGTAACTTGTTAAAAAAAGCCTGCACTTTTCATGGGAGAAGTATGCCCATGCATACGAACTACTGGTTCGTGTTCATCTACACTTTGACTTCGTAAAAGGCACACAGGAAGGCATCGTTTTGCCCCTGTGTGCCTTTTATGTTCTATATTGGTGCCGTTCTCCCCCTACCTCCAAATTTTCACCCGAACACATTGAAAATTTGGAGGTAAAAGCGATGAGAGAATACACATTAATCGTAAAAGGGGAGCGAATCCCTGTCACTTACGGTGTCTATAAAGCCTATTATCAAGAATACGAACACGAAAGATACCTGAAAAACAAAACTGCCAAACACGAATACTCTTTGGAGCAGTTTATAGAAACTGGGGTATCAGTAGAATTCACCTGCCTAGACAGCATAACCCCTGTAGAGGATGAAATTCTGAAAACGGAACAAGTTGCTCATCTTTACCGTTGCTTGGACAAGCTGAGCGCAGAGGAGCAACAAATCATCCGTGGCATCTTCTTTGAGGAAAAGACAGAAAGAGAATTGGCTAAGCGGCTACAAATTTCAGCTTCGGCAGTTGGGTATCGGAAGCGCAAAATTCTGAAAGCGTTATGCCAAGAAATGAGAAACTATACTGAGTAGGTCATACACAATTATAACCCCTTGTAAGCGGCACAGAAGCCCCGCAGCGGCTTTTCTCTGTTGAGGTGGTGGACTTCTTGCTTTCGTTCTGCAAGGCCTTTTGTGGGGCAGATTTCCGCTAGTTTTTCTGCCGAAAAGTAAGGAGGCGAACCGTACCCCTCTGGTTGTATTATTCTGATTCAAACACATATGAAAAAGCCTGTAGATACGCATATCTACAGGCTTTTTGCCTTGGAGCTACTGGTCGGAATTGAACCGACGACCTGCTCATTACGAGTGAGCTGCTCTACCCCTGAGCCACAGTAGCATATTTAATGAAAAGTTAGAAACA
>URPG01000138.1 GCA_900549675.1 uncultured Oscillospiraceae bacterium
TGTGAAAGACAACATATACTATGAATTAAATGAAATTGTTGAAGACATTGATGCGTATATCAATAAATTAGAAACGGAAGGATGTGTTGTTTACTTTGTCAAAAAAAAGAAGATCTCTAGAAGAAATCCAAACACTGGTCAACAAAGGGAATGAACATGCATTCTACGTATCAAGAGAGTGGAAGGACGTAAGAAAAGAAGTATTAAACAGAGACAATAATGAATGTCAAAGGTGTAAAGGAAAATTCGTTGTTGATCATCATCCAATCAAAAAGGTATGTGTAACAAAAGCAAGGTATGTACATCATATAAAACCCATGAAAGATTATTTTAGTTATGCGCTAGATATGGATAATCTTGTCAGCTTGTGCTTCAGTTGTCATGAAATTGTTGAAGGAAGGTCAGGGAAGTGGAAGAAACCATCAAAGAAAAGATTAACCGAAGAAAAGTGGTAAGCCCCCCGGTGAATTCTCGAATGCTGCACTTAAATGGAGAACGGGTATGTGGCTATAACTAAGTAAGAAGATCTTCGCGTATGTGATAGACGGTATTGAGCTGAAATAATTGAAAGGGGTGATAGCATGAAAAAAAGCGAAGTTAAAGAAGATTTAATCGATCAGCTGATTGCCAAAGGGAAACACCAGTCTTTTTATACCGATCTGGTTGATGATTATATGAAATACTGGGATTTAAAAAGGAAACTTCAAAAAGATATTCGAGATAAAGGACTACGCTATGAAGTCACATCGGGTAATGGTTTTGTCAGCGAAAAGCCTAATGAATCCATACAGAATATCATGAAGGTAACATCGACAATGCTTAAAATACTGCAGGATTTAGGGCTTCAAAACCCGGAGACAAAGGAAGATGATGCAGATGATTATATCTAGTGATATTAAGTGATCATATGTAAAGAAATCAATGATTATCTCGACTGGTGTAACAGGAATCCTGACAAGATAAATAAGCAGCGAAAAATGCTGATTAAGAATATTGTCAAGCCAACATTAGCTAGAAATGATGTGTTTTTTGATGAAGAAATGTATAAAAAATGCATTAAATACTGTGAAAAAAACTATTATAAACTGTTTCCGTATCAAAAGTTTGTATATGCTTTTGTTTTTATGTATGTAGATGATATTCCATTATTTCCAACCTTTATTATTCTGATGGGACGGGGAAATGGTAAAGACGGCTTTATGATGCCGTTAATGAATTTTCTGCAAACCCCAGTATATAATATTAAAAATTATCACATTGATATTATTGCTAACAATGAGAATCAGGCTAAAGATAGTTTTAATGTTGTATATGAAATGCTTGAAACACATTGGAACAAGTTCAAAGGTAAATTCTATAAATCAAGAGAAAAAATTCTTAATTTAGTTACACGCAGTGAGCTTAGATTTAATACATCCAATGCGAAAACAAAAGATGGAAAAAAATCAGGAGCTTTGCTCTACAATGAATATCATGCATATGAAAACTATGATCAGATAAATGTTTTTGCTTCACAGCTGGGTAAAATAAAACATGCAAGAAAATTTATTATCACTACACAAGGCTATGTTCGTGACGGTCCGTTGGATGAACTACTATCACTGTGTAATGAAATATTAAGGACGGGGAATAACGAACTTGGTTATTTTCCTTTTTTATGCTGCATTGATGATATTAAAGAAGTTGAAATTCCTGGATGCTGGATAAAAGCAAACCCATCAATTGACTATATGCCGGCTTTGAAAAATCAGATTCACTATGATTATCTTGAAATGAAAAAACTGCCATCAAAACGAGCTGAATTTATTACGAAACGTATGAATCTTCCTGCTCGCAATGATGATGTACAGGTAGCATCCTGGGAAAATATTCTAAGTGCATGTTATTCAGATGTTGAATTGAAGATTCCTAAAGAAATGCCGGATATGGCAGGCAGAGACTGTATCATCGGAATTGATTATGCTGATATTCGAGACTTTGCCAGTGCAGGAATTCTTTTCAAGATTGATGGCGAATATATTTGGCGTCAGCACACCTGGTGCTGTAAAAATAGTCCGTATTTTGAAAACATCAAATTTCCGTTAATCAACAATTTAGGTATTCCAAGTTATACGGATTACGAAATTGTTGATGATACAAGTTTATCAATACCTGACATCGTTAAATGGTGCATGGAAGCGATGAAAAAGTACAATGTTAAAAAAATTGTCATGGACACGTATCGTTTTAAGCTGTTTCGAGAATGTTTTCAAACTGTTGGTATTAGCGAAGAAACAAAGAAAGATCCATATGGTATTGTAAGAATGATTCGAAACCTGGGCTCTATAAACGTATTAACAGCCCCAATAATTGAAAAAGCATTTTCAGATAACAGGATAAACTTTGGTGATAGTGCGATTATGCGCTGGTACACTAATAATACATCTGTAACTATCGATAAATATGGAAATAAGGCATATGGGAAAATTGAGCCTAAACTAAGGAAAAATGATGGTTTCATGTCATTTGTGGTTGCTATGAGTGCGGAAAATTTATTAGATGAAGTTGTTATATACGTCTAAAGGAGGTGATTAAGATAGCTTTTAACTTTAGAATTAAAAAGAAAGATAATGAGGGGAATATTGTTGATTTCTACATTGACATGATTGCCACAAAGAATTACCTGACAAACTTAGCCTTAGAAATAGGGTACAATAAGATTGCAGATTTAATTTCAAAATGTCATTTTGATGTAATATCCGATGATCATGATGCATCTGTGACTGATTATGTATTAAATGTGCGACCAAATCCCAATGAATTTGCAACTGATTTTTGGAAACAGGTTGTCTTGAAGATGTGCAGTGATAGCGATGGATGCCTAGTGGTTCAGTTAAGTGACAGCAGTATATATCGGGCAACTAACTTCACCGAAGATAATAGTGTAACCTGTGCACGAAATTATACTAATGTTACAATTGAATCTGGAGGCAAGACGATGAATTTAAATCGTACTTTCACAAGCGAAGATGCGGTCTTATTCAAATATAAAAATGACAGGTTATTACGTCTTTTGAGAAAAGTAAGTGAAGAAAATGAGATTGGCTGGACAGCTGCAATCAAAGGCGTTAAAAGTAAATTGCCTAAATATAAGTTAACTCTTCCTGGTGGCGGAACTTTAATTGACCGTGAAACTGGTAAACCTATGACAGGAAATGAGTATTCTGAAAAAGTCAAAAAAGAATTAACTAGTGATGATTTACGCGTAATTATTCAAAGCAATGGGATTGATATTAGTGCTATTGATTCTAAATGTACTTTAACTTCTCAAGATATTAAGGCATTAAAAGATGAAGTATTTACTAATACAGCGATTGCCTTGGGGATACCGAAGAGTGTTTTTTATGGTGAAGTAACAGAAAAAAGCGATGCAAACAATGAATTTATTACATATGCTGCCAGTCCTATCATCGAGGAATTGAATGACGGGATGAATCACTGCTGGGTCGGTCAGGATGCATATGTTAGAGGTGATCGCATTTTGGTCAATACATTATGCATTAAACATATCGATGTTATCGAGAATGCTGGAAACTTAGATAAGCTGTATTCGAACGGCTGGGGGCACAATGATAACTTTAAATTATTGAATCTTAAATTAGTTGATGAACCATGGGCATGGGAAAGAAGATTTACTAAAAACTATAGTACTGATTTGAAAGGGGGTGAAAAATGACGATGAGAAATAATGAATGCAAAAAATTTTATGAATTCAGCAGGATTAATGAAGAGGAAACTGAGCTATATATATTTGGTGATATAACATCATGGAAATGGGAAGATAGTGATGTGGGAGCGTTTAACTTTGCAAAAGAACTGTCAGAAATTGATACTAATTTAAGAGTCCGGATCAATTCTTATGGTGGGGAGGTAGCTGAAGGGTTAGCAATATATTCACTTTTAAAGACTTTTAAGCATAAAGTCACAACTGTTTGTGATGGTTTTGCATGTTCAGCGGCATCAGTTATTTTTATGGCAGGTGAAACAAGAATTATGACCAATGCTTCACTGCTGTTGATTCATAATGCATGGAGTTATGCCAGCGGTGATGCTAATGCGTTAAGAAAACAGGCAGATGATTTAGAAAAAATTACTCGACCATCGATTGAAATTTATAAAGAAGTTTCAAATCTGGATGAAGATACGATTCAAAAAATGATGGATGAGGAAACCTGGATTACTCAGGATGAAGCACTTGAGTGGGGGTTTGCAACTGATATTCAAAAAAATGCTGTAAACCAAAGTATCAATGCTCAATATCATTTAGGACATGAAATTATGCGCAATAAAGAGCTTGCAAGAGAAAATAGAAAATTAAAAGAGGCATTATCAAAGTTTGAGGATGAAAAGTCAAATGGTTGGGATGCCTTTTTTGATACAAAAAACTAAAAAGAAAAGAGGTATATTATGAAATTTAATAAAATCAATAGTGCAACAATTAATAAAGCAAAAGAAATTTTAGAAAAAGCAGAAGATAAATCCAGTGCTATTGTAGAGGTTGCGGAAATGTTGATAGGTGACCGGTATGAGGAACTGATTAAAGAAGTTGTTGCTGAAGCAAATAATGCTAACGCAAACAATGCTGCAAATGTTAAATTAGGTTTAAGAACACTATCAAACGAAGAAAATAAGTTTTACGATCTGCTAAAGAATGATGTTAAGCAGGCAATCACAGGGAGCCAAATTGATTTGATTCCTAATACGATTGTTGATAACACATTGGCAGATATTAAAAAACAATCTGACTTGTTATCATTATGCACATTTGCACCTGCCGATGTGAAAAAATGGTTAGTAGCCTCAAAATCAGGTACATTTGCATGGGGTGAATTGACCGGTGCGGTTGCAGGTGAGTTAGGAGCAACATTTACATCATTAAATATCGAATTAGGAAAATTAACTGCATATTTAGTTATTCCTAAAGCAATTCGTGATTTAGCAAATCCTTTTGTCGATAAATATTTTAATGCTATTTTAGGAGATGTCATGCATGACGGTTTAGAGTATGCTTTTTTGCAAGGTGACGGTAAAACTTCACCAATCGGTGTATTCAAACTAATTGAAAAATCAAATGAAGATGGTACACGTAAGGATAAAACAAAACATGCGACATTAACCGGTTTTTCACCTAAACAAATGGCCCCGGTTAAACAGCAGTTATGTCATAAAGGCTTAAGAACAATTCCAGGACTTGCATTAGTCTGTAACCCAATGGATGAATTTGGCTATATTGATCCAGCGCTATATGCACAGACATATGCTGGTAATTATGTGATGTGTTCAATTGATAAAATCAGAAAGATTCCTACAGCAAACTGTCCTCAAGGGGCTGCTGGTTTTTTAATTGACAGCCCAGACTACTATACTATGGGAATTTCAGGTGTCAGCATTAAAGAATACGATCAGACAAAAGCTCTTGATGATGCAGATGTTGTAATTGGAAAATGCTACGGCAACGGTAGAGCAGTAGATGATGATGTATGCTATTATTTTGACCCTACTAAACTTGAAGAATTTGTTCCAAAATTTTTTCAAGTGAATAACCCTGCTGCAGCTAGTGAGTAAAAATGAAATTTCGTTTAGATGACAAAACTTTAGAACAGCTTATAGATGAAATGAGGGATGGGTTTCAAATCCCTCATTTTTATAAAGATTCATCATTGAAGATGGATTTTAATGAAGCTGACGGATATTTTTATTCGCTTTGCCCTGATGTTGATTACGATACTGATCTAATAGCCAGAGGACTGTTGAAGAATTATGTGCTGTATGCGTATTATAAGCGTATTGATGAATTTAAAATAAACTATGCATCAAGCATTTTAGAATGGCAGTTTTCAAAATTTAAAGGAGT
>URPG01000139.1 GCA_900549675.1 uncultured Oscillospiraceae bacterium
GTCCGTCCGGCGCAGGAAAAAGTACCATGCAGAAAATCTTAACGGGGACTCTTAGAAATTATCGCGGAAATGTTCGTGTTTTTGATACAGAGATGAAGAACAGAACAAGTGATTATTATGAAAATATCGGTGTGGATTTTGAGTTCCCCAATTTTTACAGTAAATTCACTGCTGCCGAAAATTTAAAATATTTCGCGTCCCTCTATTCCCGCAAGCCCCTGGACCCGATGGGGCTTTTAGAAAAGGTGGGTCTTCGCCATGACGCGGATAAAAAGGTAGCGGATTATTCTAAAGGCATGAAAATGCGGCTTAGTTTTGTGCGCTCCCTGCTTCATGAGCCGAAACTCCTTTTCCTGGATGAGCCTACCAGCGGTCTTGACCCGGCAAACGCCAGAATACTGAAAGACATGATCTTAGAGCAGAAAAAAATGGGAAAAACCATCATTCTCACCACCCATAACATGCACGATGCAGAGGAGCTGTGTGACCGTGTCGCCTTTATCGTTGACGGAACCATTAAAGCAATTGACTCTCCCCATGCTCTGCGGAAAAGCGGTGCCGATACAGAAGTGGAATACAGTTTTTCGGAAAACGAAAAAGAGATAAGAAATATCTGTACACTCTCCGGTCTTGCCCATTCCCAGGATTTCCAGTCGGCGCTGAAAAAAGGCAGCCTGACAAGTATTCATTCAAAAGAACAAACACTTGAGGATATATTTATTGCGTTGACCGGAAGGGGGCTGCAATGAGACTCTTAAATGCCTTAAAAAACGATATTCGTTTTCAGATAAAATATGGTTTTTATTTTCTATATGCCTTTTTCAGCGCTGTGTACATTGCTGTGCTTTTGATCACCCCCCGGGAATATAAAAGTATAACCGCATCCCTCATCATTTTAACAGACCCCTCAATGCTCGGCCTTTTCTTTATGGGCGGGATCTGGCTGCTTGAAAAAGGGGAAGGCCTGCATGGTTTCTGGAGTGTTTCCCCTCTTCGGCCTGTGGAATATGTGTGGTCCAAATCCGTATCTCTGGCAGTTCTGTCAACGGTATCGGCTGACCTGATCGTTCTGTCTGCCATGAGAACCGGGGTGAATCTTGTGCTCTTATCCTTCAGTGTGTTCCTTGGCGCAGTTGTCTTTAATCTCATGGGATTGATGGCGGCATCCTTTGCCCGTTCAGTCAATCATTATATGATCATCGTTTTGCTTCCTGCTGTTTTGCTGTCAATGCCGCCGGTCCTCACAGCGTTTGGAATCACGCATCCGCTCTTAGAGATTTTTCCGGGAACGGCACTGTGGCATTTGATCAACCTTTCTGTCCACGGCTCCCGGAGTATCCATGGCCGGATGTGGATGAATCTTCTTATCTGGCTTGGCATCGCATTGTTTTTGGCTGACAAACGGATTGGAGCTGCTTTGGAATCAGAAGGAGGCGGAGGCACATGAAACATACAGGAAAACTTTTTAAAATCGGATTAAGACAGATAGCAAAAGACGGCATGCTGCTCGTTCTGATTCCGGCACCGTTTTTAGCCGGAATATTTTTTAAGTTTGCTATTCCATATATCAATACCATACTGATTAAAAAATTCGCCTTTTCCATCACGCCCTGGTATGGTCTGGTGGACGGTATGCTGATTTGTCTGACACCTATGTTTGTCGCAATGATATCTGCATTTTTGCTTTTAGAAGAGAGAGATGAGGGGTTAAGTGCCTTTTATCAGATTACGCCTGCAGAGGGCTGTTCCTATTTATTTGCACGTATCGGACTTCCCATGATATGGGCGTTTTTTATTACCATGGCAGTTGCTGCAGTGTTCAAACTTTCATCCTTTTCTGTTAAAGTCCTTCTGTCGAGTTCGGTTATCAGCAGTTTTACCGGTATCTTTTTAGCCATGATGGTGGTCTCCATTGCCGGAAACCGCGTTGAAGGTCTTGCGCTTTCAAAACTGATGGGGATCAGCTTTGCAGGGCTTATTTTAATATGGTTCATACCTGCTCCGTATCATTTCATAATGGCATTTCTTCCGTCTTTCTGGATTGGAAAATTGCTGCTGGACGGGGCAAGTCTCTTTTCCTTTGTGTTTGGTCTGCTGACCTGCTTTTTGTGGATTGTCTTTTTTACGAGGAGGTTTTTAAAAAGAGTTTAGGTAAAGAATTGACGAGTAAAACAAAATTAACATCTGACGGATTTGTGTCAGCTCTCTTTTTTTAAAAAAGCGCCTGCACTTTAGGATAAAGCTGATAAGGAAGTACCACACAAAACCAACTTAACGGCTGACAAACAGAGTTGCAACGAGGAACGGGCAAGGAGTCAACAGCTTCTTGCCCGTTCTTTCTGTCTTTATATGCTTGTGCTAAAAGGGCGAATGTTACGCAATAGAACGTCGTTTTCGGGGGTGGGAGTATAAAAACCCTTACCGCCTCATTTCTGCGCCAGCAAAGCCGCATAAAGCAAGGCTTTTTTGCGTCTGCTTCGTAACATAAACCCATGATATTTTGAGGGCGAAAGCACTTGTTGCTTTCGCCCTCTTGATTACCTGTAAAGCAGGGACAGGCAGTATTGCCAACGACGGCGACAGCCGTTTATTTTATCGTTGACAATGCTGAATGGCTCTGCTATCTCTCCGACAAATCGGAAATCTGCTATTTCATTTTTTCTTGGCACTCGCTACATTCTCTATCGTGGATTGATATAATTCCCCCACATTTTGAACAGGTATATTTCTCTTTCTGCTGTTCCATAAATGCTTCTAATCCCTTTTGTTGTACATATTCACTGTTCTCCATAAGGCTTGCCTGATACCTTTGGTTATAGCTTTTTTCGAGATTTTTTATCAGTTTGCATGGATAATCAGAACATTCAAAGCAATAGGTCAATCTTTTATCCTTAATACATTCTTTTAACTTGCATTTACGACAATGTTCTGGTTTTCCTTGGTCGCTTTTCAAACATCCAGCACATGGTTTTTTATGAAAGCAATGCTTATAACATACCTTACAGTTCATACCGCAAGGGGCAAACATTATCGTATCAATTTTTTCTGTTGACATTTTCATAAAGTCTTGCCCCTTTCCTTGTTCCAATTGCATCTCGCCAAATCGGAATTTAATCGACTTTTATAAGTCCTCTGTCAATGTAGCTCTTGACTGCCAAATCAATTGTTTCAATACAAGTGTATTTAGGCTGATACTCCAAAAGAGTTCTCGCCTTTTCAATGCTGAACACACCGCTTCTTACAATGTGATAGTATGTGTGGTCGCACTCTTCTGGACTACCCTCATACTGACACCACTCTGACCACGGAAGAAACTTGATTTTCGCTTCATGCCCAAAGTATTCATATAGATGCTTTGCAAAGCCATAAAGCGTGATATGAGTTGCTGCATCTGCATCGAAGGATTCTCCAAGTGCTTGATTTCTGTGCGTTATTGCTTTATAGAATACTTGAGCAACATCGTAACCATGTACATGATGAAGGATTTCTTGCCCGAAATTGGGGAGTGCAATTTCCTTACCGTCTGCAATGTCCTGAAACACCTTCATTGAGGTATTTCCCCATGGATTGATAATTGCCCAGCCAGGTCCCGATATTTGTCCTGGCATGATAACTGTTGACGGGAAACCATTCTGCCGATATTGTTCTTTTAGGTACATCTCACTGGCAAACTTATCTTTCCCATAATCATCCAATGGTTCCTTTCGCAAATCATCAGGGTCAAAAGGTATCGTCTCAGCCATTCCATGCGCCCAGCAAGACGAACAATATAGATAGTGAGACAGCTTTGTATTCTTAAATCCTTCGACTATTTTTCTTGTCTCCTTAATGTTAAAGTTCACCAAGTCAACAATGATGTCTGGTTCCATTGACTTCAGATTCTGAATAAAATCAACATCATTTTCTCTATCCATCTGTTCACGCTTAACCGTATGCCACGCAGGTGCATCCTCATATGGTGGTGTCATTTTTCGTGTGATGGCAACCGTATCGTACCCAGCATTCACCAGCATTGGAATCAAATAAGTTCCAATATGCCCTGATGCTCCTATAACTATAACTTTCATAAAGAAACCTCCTTGCTAAATTCATATTTTTTCATCCCGACAACTCGGAATTTGCATCATTACACAATGGTATCGCCTGCATCTCCAAGTACCTTCAATGATTTATCATAGTTTTCTTCTTTAACGAGAATATAATCCGTATTAAAAGTAGAAACAGCAAAAATACCAATCTTATTATCTGCCAATACAGCTGAAATTTTTGACAATATACCTATGAGAGAAAAATCAAGAACACCTTGTATTCTCATCATTTTCCATCCATCATCGTACTTCCGCAAATTCCCGTTTGTCGCTCTGTTTATGATATATTTTACCATACCTCTATGAACATTTCCACCACAACCGCCCTGTTCGCCTACTCATCTTGAGCAGGCGAATATTTTTTTGCTTTTTTCGCCTCAAGCTTTGGCAAAAACACAAAGTGTGGTGTTGTAGGTAGTAAGGAAAGAAATAATCTTTCTCAAATCTTTGGCAAAGCAGATGTTCAATCGTGGTAGAGAGAAAGAGAAAAATATTTCTCAATATCCTCAAAAACTTTGGCATTTTTCATTTTACGGTGGAGAGGGTATTGAAGGGGTTGGGGAATATCCCAACAAGCAAAATGCGGAGCATTTTTCGGAAAAGGGTACCCTTTTCCTATGCTTGCTGCGATACTTCTCACCCTTACCAAACTACAAAGGACGGGAAAGAAACGGAACGGAATATGAAAGATAAGAACAGTGATTTATTACCAAAACGGGGCAATCCGCTGAATAAAACGGTTACACACAAAATTGGCGGTACGTTCTATGAAATATCTACGGTTTGCGGCGGCGATGAACTGCTCTATGACAAAATGGAACGGCTCATAAAATCGGAAACCGTCACATCGCCTACTGACAGGGAAAAGAAAGTCCGATATAATAACGGTAGCAACCTGGTTGTCGGGCGTTCATTACAGGAGGAATGAACACATGACAACGACAAATTATCCCGACAATATTACAGCTTTATATGCCCATTTAAGCCAAGAGGACGCTTTGGACGGAGAGAGTAACTCCATAGCCAATCACTCACGAACGGTTTTGGAAACTATCCTTCGAGTATGAGGCGGAGCAGAAAGAACTGACAGAGTTTGTAAAGTCCGAGCAAGCGGCGGTCAACAGCTACGAACAGGACAAAGCCGACTTTGACAACTTCGCCGCCGTTATACGCAAGTATGTGGGAATACGAGAATTGACGCTCACCATCGTCAACGAGTTTGTGAAGAAAATCATCGTCCATGCTCCCGATAAATCCAGTGGGCACCGCCGCCAAAAGGTGGAGATTGTTTGGAACTTCATCGGGGAACTGAAACAGGACGAGGATAAGCAGACGATTGAACGGCAGAGAAAAGGCAAGACGGCATAGCCTAAGCTATGCCGTCTTGCAACATGATTAAATTACTTCCTTACGGGTGTTCACCATTCCAGCAAGCGCTTTTAAAGCGTATTAATTCATAACAGATATCACCGGCATAAGATATGAAATACATGGTACCCTTCTGTTCGCTTTTAAGCAAAACTTTATTATGCCAGCAGATGTCTCACCATCTCCCCATCAAAAACTACTTTTGCCACACGGTCCACTTCTATCTGATACAGCGCATTGGCCGCCATGTGCTCTGCTGCCTGTTCCAGGTCGCGGATACCTGTTGTGTCTGCATATTTTTCTATGACTGCGTCAACCGCCTCTGCAGTCACAACGCATTCCTTTTCCTGCAGGCCCATACGTTTCAGGA
>URPG01000140.1 GCA_900549675.1 uncultured Oscillospiraceae bacterium
AAATCATTCCGGTGGGAAACGGTTCACATCTGCGGTTACAGTGCAGCCGTGATAATACCACCATTACCTGTATGAAATTTTTTACCGCTCCTGAAGAATTTTTATACGAGCTGGGTTCACAAATAGATTTGGCAGTTACCCTTGACGCCAAAGAATATAAAGGCCAAATGCAGTTGACAATGATTGTTCATGATGTAAAACCTTCGGCATTGGATATGGAATCCGCTATTTACAGCTATCGGATTTACGAAAAATTTTGCCGTAGGGAAGTTTTAAGTCAGCAAGAGGCACAGGTAATCCTACCAAATCGACAGGATTTAGCCGAAGTGTACCGCAGAGTCGCAGCGAAAGACGGTGCTTTGGTTAGTCTGCTGTCTTTTGCGTCTTTATTGCAAGAAACAAACGTTAATTTAGGCAAGCTGCTGATTTGTATTTCCATTTTGAATGAACGCAAGCTCACAAACTGTATTCTTCAAGATGAGAAAGTGCTGCTGCAGAAGATTCCTACAAACGGAAATAAAATCGATATATATGAATCACCCATATTTGGGAACATTAATAGCTTAATTCGTTAAAATAAAGAAAGGAGGAGAATGGTGAAGAAAGATATTGTGAAAAAGATATCTACCTTTTCGGAACTGGAAACGATTATCAAAAAAAGCAAACGTGAATATGATTTCGATTTAATCCGAAAAGCTTATATCTTGGCGGACGAAAAACATCGTGACCAAAAACGCCGTTCGGGTGAACCTTATATTATTCACCCTTTATCGGTTGCGGCTATTCTAGTTGGTCTTGGTATGGATTCTATGTCGGTAGTAGCGGGACTTCTGCATGATGTGGTAGAAGACACCTCCTGCACGGACGAAGAATTAGTAAAAGAATTTGGAACAGAGATAGCTGCGCTGGTAGATGGTGTTACTAAGCTGGGCAAAATTCCATTTTCCTCCCGAGAAGAACAGCAGGCAGAAAATATTCGCAAAATGTTAATGGCTATGGCAGAGGATATCCGTGTCATCATCATTAAATTTGCAGATAGAATGCATAATCTCAGCACCTTGGAATATGTTTCTCCGCAAAAGCAAAGAGATAAAGCCTTAGAGTGTGTTGAGGTTTATGCTCCTATTGCGCATCGCTTGGGTATTCGTACAGTTAAAGAATATATGGAGGATATTTCCCTAAAATATCTTGATCCGGTTGCTTATCATGAAATTGAATCCAGCCTTGCCTCTCAAAGCAATAGTAGGAACCAATTTATTGATTCAACAATGTCAGTTATTAAAAGCCGCGTGCAAATCTCAATTCCCAATGTCTATATTGAGGGCCGTGTAAAAAGCATTTATGGAATTTACCGCAAAATGTTTGTGCAGGGAAAGTCAATTGATGACATTTACGACATTTTTGCAATCCGAGTGATTGTGGATACCATTGAAGATTGTTATAACGTTTTGGGAATTGTGCATGATATGTTTCAGCCCTTGCCAAACCGTTTTAAAGATTATATTTCCATGCCAAAACCGAATATGTACCAATCTTTGCATACGACAGTTATCAATCGTGACGGTATCAAATTTGAAATCCAAATTCGTACAAGAGAAATGCATAGAACTGCGGAATATGGAATTGCGGCACACTGGAAATATAAAATTGGGATTTCTGCCAAAGAATCCGAAAATGACAGCATGGATCATCGCTTGGCTTGGATACGGCAAATGCTGGATAATCAAAAAGAGAGTGAAGATGTAACAGACTTAATTCACTCCATTAAAAGCGACCTTATGCCTGAGGAGGTTTTTGTTTTCACACCCAAAGGAGATGTTGTTAATTTGCCTTTGGGTTCTACTGTTATAGACTTTGCCTACGCAATTCACAGCGAAGTAGGCAACCGAATGGTGGGAGCAAAGGTAGACGGCAAAATGGTTTCTTTGGATTACCGTGTAAAAACAGGAGAAATTATTGAAATTTTAACGGTTAAAGAAGGAAAAGGTCCCAACCGTGACTGGCTTTCTATCGTCAGAACCAGTGAGGCACGCAACAAAATTCGCACTTGGTTTAAGCGAGAACGCAGAGATGACAACATCATCGAGGGCAAGTCTATGTTGGAGCACGAGTTTAAGAGAAACAGTATCGTGTCCAGTCCTGAATTGATGGATTTCATGATTGCTCATATTGGAAAGAAACATAGCTGTAATACAGAAGATGATTTCTATGCGGTCATTGGCTATGGCGGTATCCAGCTTTGGAAAGTTATCCCCCGCATTAAGGAAGAATATCTAAGGATAACCAAAGCCGACCAAGAAACAGTGCCGGACATCCCTCGCGTTACTGAAAGTGTTTCCTCCAATTCAGCAGGAGGTGTCATTGTGGCCGGACTGGATAACTGTTTGATAAAATTCTCAAAATGCTGTAATCCTTTGCCGGGTGATGATATTATTGGTTTTATCACGCGTGGATATGGTGTGTCTATTCATAAGAGAACTTGCAGTAATGTGCCGGAGGATTTAGCTTTATCTGCCGAACCGGAGCGTTGGGTAAACGCCCATTGGGCCGGTTCTGTAAAAGAAGATTTTCAATCCACCTTGCATATCACTTGTCAGGACAGAGAAGGATTACTGGCAGATATCACACTTTCACTTTCCAATATGCATATTTCGATTCACTCTTTGAATTCAAGAATTGAAAAAAATTCAGATAGGGCGATTATTTCGGCAACGGTTTCTATCAACGGGTTGCCTCAGCTCGAAATGATTATTGAAAAAATAAAAAAAATACGAGGCGTTTTAACGATAGACAGGAGTTAACCAATGGAATTGTATCTGTCAGGACATGAATTTCAATTTGAATGTGAAAATCTTTGCCGGGTATTTTTTCCATACAATCCTGTCAAGAAAACAGATTCACCAAACCAAACGGAAAATCTTTTTTGTTCAGCCATCATAAGCCAACAGAATGATGAATATTTATATAAGGTATTTTTATCAGAAAATGAAAAAAAATTAGAAAAACAGATACTCTTTTCTCAGAAGGAAGAATATGTACTGACAAGCCTGTTGTTTACCCTCATGAAAGAATTTACGGGACTGACTCCTCCATGGGGTATGCTGACTGGAATTCATCCGGTGAAACTGCTCAATCAGTACACGCACATGCATGGACAGAAACGAGCGGATGAGATATTTCGACAAGACTTTTTCGTGACAGAAAAGAAACTCTCCTTGGCGAAAAGAACCATGCAGGCACAAGAGCAAATTGTAAACGGAATTCAAGCAGATGATTTTAGTCTGTATGTTGGAATTCCTTTTTGTCCCACTAGATGTTCCTATTGCTCCTTTGTCGCACAAAGTATCGAAAAAAGCCAAAAACTGATTGAACCTTATTTTCAGCTTTTATTAGAAGAAATCAAACACACCGCTCTTGTAGCCCAACAATTGGGACTTCGCCTGCGTTCAGTTTATGTCGGTGGGGGAACACCCACTACATTAAACGCAGTGCAGCTTTCGCTTTTATGTGAAACGGTCTACCGGCATTTTGATATGAGTGCTTGCAGTGAATTTACGGTAGAAGCAGGCCGTCCTGATACCATTACGGAAGATAAATTATGGGCATTAAAGCAGGCCAACGTTGATAGAATCAGTATTAATCCGCAATCGATGTCCGATGAAGTTTTAAAAGCGATTGGGCGCAGCCACAAGGCTTATGACATTTTAAAAGCATTTGAAATCGCTCAAAGAGTCGGCATTCCCTCCATTAACTCTGATTTAATTGCTGGGCTGCCCAAGGATACACTGAAAACTTTTCGTCACACTTTACATACGGTGTTAGAAGTAGGTGCTACCAATGTAACTGTACACTGTTTGGCACTGAAAAGAGCAGCTTCCTTGGCAGAAGAGGGACAGGATATTGCGTTGCATAAAGAAACAGAACTTGTCAATCAAATGGTGGATGAATCTATTGATACATTGAATCAAATGGGTTTTACACCATATTATTTATATCGCCAATCCAGAATGGCAGCAAATTTGGAGAACACCGGTTGGGCAAAGCCAAACGATTTATGCGCTTACAATATCTATACGATGGATGAATCCATGACTGTGCTGGCCTGTGGTGCAGGAGCGGTTTCTAAAATCAAAGACCCTTACAGCAATCGGTTGGAAAGGATTTTTAATTTTAAATATCCTACTGAATATATCAATCGGAATGACGAGATACTAAAAAGGAAGGACGGTGTGATAACACTTTATGAGCAATTTCGCAAGCGGCTATATTAAATATATCAATCATCTTGAACAAATTAATGAGGGTGCTATTCATTCACCTGAACGGATGATAAAGGAAATAGAAAATGCTTATCAAGAGCATTTACGCAATATTGCACGAAACATAGATGAAGAACATAAATATGCTAAAATTGCTATGATTTCCGGCCCCAGCAGCAGTGGGAAAACGACAACAGCACATATGCTGCAATATTATTTAAAGCAATTTGGGATTCATTCCGTTATTATTTCTATGGATAATTTTTATCGCGGGCGGAATGAGGCACCTCTTTTGCCGGACGGAACACGTGATTATGAATCAGTGGAAGCTTTACGGGTAGAGAAATTAAAAGAATGTCTGGCCTCGTTGGTGCAAACGGGCAAATTTTTTGTACCCCAATACAATTTTGAATTGGGAAAACCTGACCCCGATGAAATTGAATTTACTGTGACAGAAAAAGATATTGTCATCATAGAAGGCATTCATGCACTCAATCCCGCGTTTACAAAAGAATTGCCGGAAGAAAAGTTGATTAAGTTTTATATCAGCGTTAAACAGCCTATTAAGGACGCCAATGGGGAGGTTACTTCCCCTCTTGATATTCGCCTGACGCGCCGTATCATCCGGGATGTACGCACACGTGGTACATCGGCTGAAATGACGCTGGGAATGTGGAATTCCGTGGTAGCCGGGGAAGATAAGTATATCCGCCCTTATCGTATAACAGCGGATTATACGATTAACACCATCCATATGTATGAGCCTTGTGTGATGAGAAAACAGGCTATTCCACTTTTACGTGAGATACCTCAAGATAGTCCTTATTATCGTAAAGCTAGAGATTTGGAGTCTCGTTTGATGCGTTTTGAACAAATAGATGAATCGTTGGTACCCGAACACTCAATGCTGCGGGAATTTATCGGTCCGTTAGAAAAATGAAATAATTTGTTGGGTTGTTTTAAGGAAAAGTTAACGGTTTCGTCATGAGTGCCTGTTTACAAAGTGGATAAATATTGATATACTTAATACAACAAGAGTAAATGAACTTGAACCTAACCTTGAAGGAGGATTTTAACATGGGATTCATTGATGATGTTGTTGTTAATGCCAAGTCTGCTGCAGAAATAGTTGGTAAAACCGCTGGTAAAATTGTGGATGTATCTAAATTAAAAATCAATTTAGCAGAGGTCAACTCTGAGATTAAAGAAGGCTATGAAAATCTCGGTAAGTATGTATATGAACACCTTCGCACACAATTGTCAGATGACGCAGAAGCAACCGCTAAGATGGTAGGTATTGATAATCTTAACGAGCAAGCTGAGTCGATTAAGAAAGAATTAATGGATAAGCAAAATAAAGTTTCTTGTCCTCAATGTGGCAAATTAAGCCCAATCGGAGTATCTTTTTGCAGTGATTGTGGAGCAAAATTAGTTACAGAGCCTGAAGTTTCTGAAGCGCCTAAAGCTGAAGAAAATAAGGAAGACGCTGAATAAGATACAAACAATTACAGAAGAAAGCAACCGCCAACCCTATCGGATTGGC
>URPG01000141.1 GCA_900549675.1 uncultured Oscillospiraceae bacterium
CCGCCGCCGGTATCAACAGCAAGGGCTTTGCGCCAAAAATCGGAGGAAACAAAAGGGGTGTTTCCTGCAAGGCATATAAAATCAATATTTCAATGGTATAGGCAATGAATCGAATGATCTTTTTTCCGTCCGGCATTATTCTCCAGCCTCCGGTGTATCCTGCGGAACTTCGGTTTGCTCTTGTTCCTTATTTTCGTCTTTCCCCGGGAAATCAGTCACCACAAAAACGTCTTTTACTTTTTTGATATCGGCATAAGGCTGCACAATGGCATATTTCGAAACATTATATTCTGACTGAGAAACCTCTGTTACATAACCAATCACTAAATCAGCCGGATAAACGCCGCCGACGCCCGACGCCGTAATCAATGCACCGGGTTGAATCTTGGTGTCATTCAGTAAGTAGTCCATCCGCAAAAGACCGTTGGCCGCCAACATGGTATTGCTGCCGATTACACCGCTCTCTTTATAATATTTTGAAATTGATGCCACCTTCACGTCTTCCGAAAACAGACTTTTTACTTTACTGGTGGTGCTGTATACTTCTGCAATAACGCCGACCAGACCCTCCTCAGAGATAACGGGATCCCCTTCACGAATGCCGGCCAGCGAACCTTTATCAATCGAAAAACCATAAAAAACATCATTGGGGTTGCGCGCAATCACTGTTGCCGCCACATGAACGACTTCGGGATTTTGCTCTTGAATTTTAAGCTGCTGTTTCAGTTGTTTATTTTCTTCTACCATATTATAATAATCAATAACCTGTTTGCGAAGCTCTATATTTTCTTTGGAGAGGGCGGCATTTTGCTCTTTCAGCTCTTCTTTTGTCATCGCATCTAAGTCAAGATATTCATTGACTTTATCGGCGGCATTTGCTGTTAGTTTCAGCATCGGCGTTGTTGCCACACCAAGAATATGGGAAAAGATTCTGCCGCTCCCTTTTGCGGTTATAACCTGCAATGAAAGCAGAACAGCAACGGCAACAATTAATTTTTTCCAGCCCGATGCCCGAAAGACTTCTCTCAAAATTGATTCCTCCTTGACCATGTTCATAAAAAAGAGGCTGCCAAAGGTCCGGCAATTTTTAAACCGCCTTTTTTCCGCACCTTTTCAGCAGCCACATTACAGTTCGTTATTTTATTTGCCGTATAGAATTTCAATCAACTCTATTTTGTAAAATAAAAAACTAAAACATTGATTTTTTTCTTGTTCCGCGACGATATGACTTAGGCAGGTCCACCTCTAAGCTTTTACCGGTCCCCTCAACCACGCAGTCAAGCGGTCTTTCCGCCACGTGTACGGGAATCCCCGTTTCCTGGCTGACCAATTTATCGATACCCTTAAGCAGCGCACCGCCGCCTGTCAGCATAATTCCTCTGTCAATGATATCAGCGGCAAGCTCCGGTGGTGTTTTCTCCAAACTATCTTTGATGGCATCCACCACGGTCATCACACTGTCCGTCAAGGCCTCTCTGACTTCATCCGAATGAATGGTTACGTTCTTCGGCAAGCCGTCTACTAAGTTTCGTCCCTTAATTTCCACAAATGAGTTCAGCATATCCTCTGTGGGGAAGGCCGAACCAATCTTCACTTTAATTTCTTCTGCCGTTCTTTCACCAATCAAAAGATTATATTTCTTTTTCACATAAGTGACAATGGCTTCATCAAACTTATCACCTGCCATACGAACCGATACAGCCGTTACAATATCGCCCAGAGAAATCACGGCCACTTCAGAAGTACCGCCGCCGATATCCACAACCATACTGCCGGTGGGTTCTCCAACGGGCAAGCCCGCACCAATGGCCGCTGCCATTGGTTCTTCAATTAAATCGACATTATTGGAGCCCGCTTGTCTGGCGGCATCTTCAACGGCACGTCTTTCCACCTCTGTGACACCGGAAGGAATACAAATCACCACGCGGGGGCGGTAGAGTGAACCCGCCTTCATTGCCTTGCGAATAAAGTATTTTAACATCGCAGAGGTAACATCAAAGTCTGCGATAACGCCTTCTTTCAGCGGACGAACGGCTGTAATCGAGCCGGGTGTTCTGCCCAGCATCTCTTTTGCCTGTTTACCAACCGCTAAAACCTCATCGGTCCTTACATCAACTGCCACAACCGACGGTTCACGCATAACAATGCCTTTGCCTCTCATAAATACCAATGTATTGGCTGTACCTAAGTCGATTCCTATATCTTTTGAAAACATGGTAAACATTGAAAAAATCCCTGCCATAGTGTCCTCCCTAAATCTGTATCTTCTTTATCTCTTCCTCTATCACTACACTGGACATTTTACATGAAATAAACCACGATAAATAATATCCATCTGCTTATTTTAATCTTCTAAAATAACGGCGCTATTCTTTTGCGAAAGTTATTTTAACAAATTGTTGTGTTCTGTTTTTTCCATTTACGAATTTTCGTGCGGAATGATTGAAACGGTGCCACCGTATTGATATGAATCCATTTCCATACCGGCCAATTCGATGGGGTCGACGACGCCCATTGCCTTTGGCTCTGCTGAAACAAAACGTTCTCCGGCAAAGTTTGTATCCAATCCAGTATCTCTTTCACTTTATCGGCAAAATGCTGTTCTAAATCCCGAATCGAATCCTCTTGATACGTTTCATAAAAGGATTGATACAAGCCGCCCAATTGATTCCATTTATAGCCAGGTGCGGGTGTCACCACAGTTTGTCCGTTTTTTTCGTCCTTCTCCCATGACAGAAGCAAACTCATCCAGCCAAGCTGATAGGCAATCATTTGCGCAGGCGTTCTGTCTACACCCTCTACTATTAGATTTTTCTGTGCTTCCGTTACATCTGCAAATTCACGGATAAAAAGGTGAGAGGTTTTTTCTATCTCGTGCATCAATTCGATTTTGTTCGCATATTCCTGCATGAATTTTCCTTTTTTTCCCTAGATTATCCATAAAATTGAACCTGCCTATTTTCTTACGGAATATCACTTCATCCATATAATTTAGTATTGCCCAAACCTCTTGGCATAATAACAGTCTTATTATAACGTATTTCATCTATTTTCTCAACCGTTAAGTTTACATAAATCAAACTTTTTTCTTTATGGTTTTTTACTTTCTTTCATAACTGCACATATACGTTTTGAATCTTTTTAAAACACAATATCTAGACCTTTTCTGCTATGTATGTTACCATTTGGAACTATTTTCTATAAATTGCCATAATTCTTAAGCTTTTCCCGTACTGCCGAAACCACCTGCACCACGTTCTGTTTCTGTTAATGTGAAAACCTCTTCGATTTCGGGAGTAAAAACAGGCATTAAAATAAGCTGTGCAATTCTCTCATTGACAGAGATGGTATACGGCAACTTTCCGAGATTGCGAAGACCTACATGAATTTCCCCGCGATAATCGCTGTCGATAACACCCACACCGTTTGACACATGTACGCCGTGTTTTACGCCGAGTCCGCTGCGTGTAAAAATCATGCCGGCATATCCCTGCGGAATTTCAACCGCTAAGCCCGTAGGAATAATCACAAAGTCACCGGGCTCCATTACAAAGTCTGCTGCAATACAAGCACACAAGTCATAACCGGCACTTCCGCTTGTTTTTCTCTCGGGGATAATGGCACCCTCTTTTAGCTTCATCATTTTCAACATATAGTAATAATCTCCCTTTTTTCAGTTGTTATGCTGTTTTCTAAGTTTTTTGCGAATCATTTATCAACATTTTCCACATAGTTTTCCACATTCAGTGAATTCCCCTGTAAAACAGCCCTCGTGTATAGTCAAATAGCGGCTTTTCCTGCCGATAAAACGAATTTATAATTTGCTCACATTCAACAGGATTTTCCACAGTAAACCTTAAAATACCATAATCTGCGCCTTTAATTTCTGACAGCTTACCCGCCATCCACAAGGGTACGCTGTTGAAAACCTCTGTATATTTATTCATTCCTGCCAAGGTACACATTACAGGAAAATTTTTATTTTGTCTGTCCGTTAAGCAGGTTTTTCCTCCACACATTTTGCAGGAATGTTTCTGACTTTTTACCGGGCATTTGCGGGTTAGCATGACCGCCTGTCTACCATAAAGCATGATAGATTTCGGAATATCGACGTTCAATCTCTCAATTTCGCGCAATGTAAGCTCAGGTGACAATTCCACTGTTTTCAAAGCGTTGTCCGCAAAAAACAAAAGTGATTCCTGATTTAAAACATTCAGAGAAAAGGAACCATGAGCCTCTGCTCCCAATTCTCTGCAAAGCTGTACAGCGCCTAGGTTTCCACAAGCAAAAGCCTTTCTGCCGGCTTTGATATGCTCCTCCATTTTCTGTTTGACTTTATTTTCGGAATCCAAACCGAAAATCGCTCTTGGAATTTCTAAAATAATTTTTTCCGGAGCGATTTTTAATTGTTCGATTTTTCTAAAATCGCTGAATAACGGAAGAATCACATAGGCAAAATCTTTTGCCCTGTCGGTCACTTGACACAGCAACCTATACGAACCGATTAGCTGGATTTCTTTATGATTTGGAGCGGTATAAGTTTTTTTAGAAAAATCACTTTTGTATAAAAATTCAATATTTGAAGTTTCTTCTCGATTTATCAACAAAGTTTTCAACAATTCACGACGCATCATGTTTAAAGTTGAAATTGCAATAGGCACTCCCTCCTCCGGCACCACAATATTTTGGGTATAAAAAGGAGTTCCGCCTGTTTTTGAAAGCTGCTGTAAACATCGTTCTTTTGCCAGCATCTGCGTATTTTCAACAGGAACCAACCATTCTGCATGATTATTCTGCTCATCACAAACGCTCAGTTTGACATTTTCTCCACAGGTCAATGTCAAATCAATCCCCACTTTAGGGTATTCTTTGCGATAAAGCGCTCTTAAGCTGCCGTAAACCTTCTCCGTTGCCGCAGTGACATCCTGTTTGGTGCGGACACCCAACATGTTTTCATCTATTTTCCCCTCCAAATAGCCTTTTGTAAAGCCGGAGCGGGAGAAAACACTGACCAAACTTGTCTTTAATTCCTGCGGTATTTCCTCTCCATCTGCCGCTTTTCGGCAGGCTGACACAGCCGCCGCCACGTATTCGGGCCGTTTCATGCGCCCTTCTATCTTGGCCGAAGTGACACCTGAGGATTCCAGTTTTTGTACCTCTTCAATAAAAGATAAATCTTTTAGGCTTAGCGCATAGCCGTTTCCGCCATCTGCCATAAAGGGCAAGCGGCAGGTTTGGGCACACATTCCTCTATTGGCGCTGCGTGAGCCTAATGTGGCACTAAAATAGCACTGCCCTGACATCGAAACACATAAAGCCCCATGGACAAAGCTTTCCGTTTCAATATCACAGATCTCTGTAATTTCGGCAATCTCGGCAAGAGAAAGTTCTCTTGCCAATACCACGCGCTCTGCTCCCAATTCTTTCAAAAATTGAACTCCGCCGCGCGAATGTAAACTCATCTGTGTAGAAGCATGCAGTGGTAAATTCGGTGCACAGCGCTTAATAGCCCGGAATAATCCCACATCTTGAATAATCACCGCATCTATACCGATTTCACACAAAAAACGAACAAAATCCATTGCTGCCGTCATTTCACTTTCTTTAATCAGTGTATTCACGGTTGTATAGACTTTTACACTTCTTGCGTGGCAAAAGGCAACCGCTTGACGTAACTCTTCATTTGTAAAATTCTTGGCACTGGCTCGGGCACCAAAAGACTGACCCGCCAAATAAACCGCGTCAGCTCCGGCAAAAACAGCCGCCCGCAAGGATTCC
>URPG01000142.1 GCA_900549675.1 uncultured Oscillospiraceae bacterium
CTTTCCGCGGTGCCAGAGATTTGGTGGGTGCAGGTATTATGTGTATCGGCGTACCTGGTACCATTGACAATGATGTTGCTTGTACTGATGCTACCATTGGCTATGATACTGCATTAAACACAGCCATGGAAATGATTGACCGTATCCGTGATACGACAGAATCACATGACCGCTGCAGTGTGGTGGAAGTTATGGGCCGCAAATGCGGTGACATCGCTTTGAATACCGGTATTGCTGTGGGCGCAATTACCACCATTGTTCCTGAAATTCCTTTTGATTTTGACAAAGATGTTGTTGAGAGAATTGAAAGATCACGTGCTACGGGCAAAAAACACTACATTGTTATTGTAGCCGAAGGTGTGGGACATACAGAAGAAATGGCTAGAAAAATAGAGGCTGTCACCGGAGTAGAAACACGTGCTACCATTTTGGGTCATGTACAAAGAGGCGGTTCACCTACTCTGTCTGATAGGGTTCTCGCCAGCCGTATGGGCTATCATGCTGTGCGCCTATTAAATGACGGAATCAGCAATCGTGTTGTTGCTTTGAAAGGTAACGATATTGTGGACTATGACATCACCGAAGCTTTAAACAGAGAACGTGTATTTGACAAAAAGCTGTATGAAGTTTCTGCGTTGCTCTCTATTTGAAGCTAGTTTTGCCAGTAAACTAACTTTGTTAAAATCGATTAATATACTAATAAAAAAGGAACAATTACTTTTCAGTAGCTGTTCCTTTTTTATTATCAAACTATCAATATTCTGTTTCGATTAAATATCCAAATATACATCATAATGCAGTAGCCAGTAGTTTATCTGGAGGAAATAGGCAAGCATTTGCGGACCTGCCATCAGTTGACCATACCACGGTTTTCCGTAATCAAAACGTTCTTCTAACAGATTATTGATGGTTTCTTTTGCCACGATTTTATGAATCGGCTGAGAACTATCCCGCAGAACATGTTTCATTTTTTCCCTAACCATTTTTTCATAAACGGGATTGTGCGTTTTAGGAAACGGACTCTTTTTACGGTACAGAACATCCTCCGGCAGCAGATCTTTGGCAGCATCACGCAGCAAACCTTTCACTACCCCATTGGGCGCTTTATATTCCCACGGAATATTAAATACATATTCCACCAGCTTATGGTCGCCAAATGGCAGGCGAACCTCAAGTGCAGACGCCATACTGCAACGGTCTTGCCTATCGATAAGCGTCGCCATGAACCACTGCATATTCAAATGCATGACATCACGCATTTTCTTATTTTCAGCGGATTCACCAATAAGAACAGGAATTTTGGCCAAGCTTTCCTGCAAACGTTTCCCTGTGTACTCTTTTAAATTCAAGGTCTGTCTAAGCTCTTCTTTTAAGAAGCTCTCTCGTAAATCAATATTATTCGACCACGGGAACGATTTGCCGTCAAAAACATCTTTTTTATGGAACCACGGATAGCCGCCGAAGATTTCATCCGCTCCTTCTCCGCACAGTACCACACCATGATGTTCCTTAACTTGCTTGCAAAAATAAATCAGTGAGCCATCGACATCGGCCATACCCGGCAAATCACGTGCAATCACGGCATCATAAAGTGAATTGGTCAAACTGCGGTTATCACATAACAGTTTTCGATGATGTGTCCCCAGCAATTCGCTGACTTTATCTGCCCAATATTCATCTCTGTCCGGTTGGAAAGCTGTCGCTTTAAAAAACCTGTCGTTACCCACATAATCAAAGGAATACGTATCTAATGTTTTCCCCTTTTCAGCATATTCTTCTGCCATAATGGCTGTCAATACGCTGGAATCTAATCCACCGGATAAAAAAGAACAAACCGGCAAATCCGCTTTCATCTGTTTTTTGATGGCATCCTTTAAAAGTACCCTTACTTTTTCTACCGTCTGTTCATAATTATCCATATGAGGCATGGCTTTCAACGAATAATATTCTTGCTCATGCAAGCCGTTTTGATTAAAGACAGCATAATGTCCCGGTTTAATCTCATAAATTCCGTCGAATACACCGTGTCCTGGTGTTCGAGCCGGCCCTACACCAAAAATTTCGCAAAGCCCATCTTTTTTTACAATTGGTTTAATGCCCGGATACTCAAACAGAGCTTTGATTTCCGAACCAAAAACAAGCCGTCCGTTTTGTATGGAATAGAATAAAGGACGTATACCGAAGCGGTCACGACATAAAAAAGTCTGCTGATGTGCTGTATCATCCACCACAAAAGCAAACATACCGTCTAATTTCTCCACACAGTCTTTTCCATAATGGATATAGGCAATAAGTACAACTTCTGTATCGCTATCGGTTTCAAATTCATAGCCCAAAGCCTGCAAGTCTTTTTTCACTTCATCGGCATTATAAATTTCACCATTATAGGCTATGGTATACATTTTTCCTTCATATTGCTTGCTCATTGGCTGAATACCGCCCGGCTCATCAATCACTGCCAAACGGGCCACTCCTAAAGCACAATATTTAGAAACATGTTCACCACTGGAATTTGGCCCTCGATGAGATACTCTCGCCGCCATTCTCCTGGCCAGCGCCATCCATAAATACCGTTCTTCTCTTAAATTGTCTTGATAATCACTAAATCCTGCAAATCCACTCATTTGCATCCTACCCTTCTTTTTTCATATACTCTATTATATGCACACATTACGAAATAGTACGTTTCATCTCTTTTGAATGCAGAAAAAAATTTTCTTATTCCATAAAGTTTTTTTCTCGCCTTGCTATCAGAGAGGGAATCGAGTAAAATAAAAGTACCGATTTTTATAAGATTCTCTTTAATAGTTCATTATTCTGCAATCTAACTTTTACCATACTTTTAAAATGTGATGAAAAGATTGCTTTTACCGCATAAATCATGTTAAAAGGAAAGGATTACCCATGATACATACCTCCCAAGAAGAAATACTCCGTTTGAGAAAAAAAGTCATTGAGAAAGATTTCAGCCGTATGAACAAAAGCCAACAGCAGGCTGTCTTTGCCACAGAAGGAGCTGTGCTTGTTCTTGCTGGTGCCGGCAGCGGCAAGACCACCGTACTGGTCAACCGCATTGCCAATATTGTCCGCTATGGAAAAGCTTATTACAGTGATTTTATTCAGGATTCGCTTACGGAGGAAGACCTTGAAAATTGCCGTGCCTATTTGGACGGAAATGAAGAATTATCCGATCTCACAAGAGCAAGACTCTCTGTATCCGCCTGTCTGCCATGGAAAGTGATGGCCATCACTTTTACCAACAAAGCGGCCGGTGAATTAAAAGAGCGTTTATGTACCATGCTTGGCGATAGTGACGGCAACGACATTTGGGCATCTACCTTTCATTCCAGCTGTGCCCGTATCCTCCGCCGCGATGCTGAGCGTTTAGGGTACTCTTCTCATTTTACGATTTATGACAGCGACGACAGCCGCCGCTTAATGAAAGAATGCTTAAAAGAACTTGATATTGCTGAAAAGGCGCTCACCCCCAAAGCGGTTCTCAATGAAATTTCACGTGCCAAAGATGAACTTCTCTCTCCTGAAGAATTTGAGCGTCAATCAGAAAGCGACTTTCGGCTAAAGCAAATCGCCAAAGCGTATAAGCTCTATCAAAAAAAGCTGAAAGAGGCCGACGCCATGGACTTTGATGATTTAATCGTCAATACGGTGCGTCTGTTTAAGACCGCTCCTGATGTGTTGGAATCCTATCAAAACCGCTTCCGCTATATCATGGTCGACGAATATCAAGATACCAACCACGCCCAATACGAATTTATCCATTTATTGGCACAAGGGCGGGGTAATCTTTGTGTGGTCGGTGATGACGACCAAAGTATTTATAAGTTCCGTGGGGCAACAATTGAAAACATCATGAACTTTGAGCAGGATTATCACGGGGCAAAAGTGATACGTTTGGAGCAAAATTATCGTTCTACACAAAATATTTTGGATGCCGCCAACGAGGTCATTAAAAATAACAGCGCCCGTAAAGGCAAAAATCTTTGGACGGATAACGGCAGCGGAGAGAAACTGAAATTCCACATTGCCGAAAATGAACAAGATGAAGCCGACAGAATCGCTAAAATTATTTTAGACGGTGTTGCCGGCGGGAGAAAATTTTCTGATTATGCGGTTTTGTACCGCATGAACGCACAGTCGTTATCCATTGAAAGAATGTTTGCCAAACAAGGTATTCCGCACCGAATCATTGGAGGCACAAGGTTCTTTGACCGCAAAGAAATCAGAGATATGATTGCCTATCTCAACATCGTCAACAATCCCAACGACGAAATTCGTATGCGCCGTGTAATTAACTGTCCTAAAAGGGGTATCGGTGACGCAACTGTCGACAGAGTTTTCCAAATTGCCGGTCAGTTAGGGGAAGATTTTCTGCAGGTAATCAGCCACGCCGAAGATTTTCCCATTCTCTCTCGTGCGGCTAAAAAACTGAAAGAATTCTCCATTCTTTTGCAGGGTTGGATAGATATTTTAAATGATGACACACAAACCATCAACGATTTGTACCGCACCATTGTAGAACAAACCGATTACACCGCTTATCTAAGAACTGACGACCCCGAAAAAGCGGAAGACAAAATTGAAAATATCGGCGAGCTTTCTTCTAATATTCAACGCTATGAGGAAGAATCGCAGGGTACTTTAGCTGAATTTTTAGAAGAAATCTCACTTTTTACCGATATTGACAATTACGATACAGGCGCTGATACAGCCGTGATGATGACCATTCATTCGGCTAAAGGCCTGGAGTTCCCCATTGTCTTTTTGCCGGGTTGGGAAGAAGGAATTTTTCCCGGTATGTCTGTCATTTACAATCCCGCTGAGGTTGAGGAGGAAAGACGTTTAGCTTATGTTGCCATTACACGTGCCAAAGAAGAGCTCTATCTTTTCAGTGCTGAATCCCGTATGGTTTTTGGTATGACAAACCGCAACAAGCCTTCCCGCTTTATTGAAGAAATTCCCGAAGAACTGCGGGAAAACACTCGCTCCCGCGAGCCTTATATCAGACCCGTCACCATGCCCTCCTTTGGTTCGCCCGCCGCCAATAAACCCGGTGTACGCTATCAGCCTATGCCTGCTCCCGTCCAATCCGGAAAAATCAAATATAAAACAGGTGACAGTGTTCAGCACAAAACTTTCGGCGTTGGATTGATTTTAAGCACGACTCCTATGGCAAATGACACCCTTTTAGAAATCGCTTTTGATAAAGTGGGAACTAAAAAATTATTTGCCAATTTTGCCAAACTGACTCTTTTGTCCTAGCAAAGCTTTGAAATTGGTTTATCAAACAGGAGAGGAAATATATTTATGAATGCCAAACTGAATGCAACAGACTTCACTTTATTGGACTTAGCCCGCAAAGCCATTCAAAGAAATTATGACCCCATTCATTTTAACCATACGGTAGGAGCCGCTGTACGATGTAAGAACGGGAATATTTATACCGGCGTGAATGTCTATTCCATGCACGGTGCTTGTGCAGAAGTTATCGCTTTAGGAAACGCTATTACGCAGGGAGAAAGAGAGTTCGATTGTATTGTAGCTGTCTGCGGTGAAAAAGGTGAAGAAATTTTGCCGCCTTGCGGAAATTGCCGTCAAATGCTCTTTGATTATGCTCCTGCCTGCATGGTCATCATTGAACATGACGGTCAACTTCAAAAGATTCCCTGCCAAGAACTGTTACCCTTTCCCTACGAAAACAAAGAATAATTTTAAAAAACAGCCTATACTGAATTGTATGGGT
>URPG01000143.1 GCA_900549675.1 uncultured Oscillospiraceae bacterium
CGAAACTGGACCCACCGGGGAAACCGGACCGACTGGTGAAACCGGACCTACCGGAGAAGCCGGAATAGGTGCTATCATTCCCTTCTCATCTGGCGGACCTATTACGGTGACTTCATTGGCAGCGGGAGCTGTCGGTCTTCCCAGTTTTGTAGGCTTTGGTGATAACGCACCCGGATTATCAGTTTTTGGCAGCACGATTAATATTGAGGGAACCATTGCCGGTGTAAGTTTGAACTATGCTTTTTCTGTCCCCAGAGATGGTATTCTCACTTCTTTAGAAGCATTCTTCAGCGTTACAGCAGCTGTAGGGGTGGCATTGGGAGATTATACAATTCACGCAGAATTGTTCCGCTCTGCTGCTCCTGCCGATAATGATTTTGATGCTCTGCCTGCTACAGAAATTGCTCTTACTCCCTCCTTCCCCGGATTAGGCATTGTATTAGGAGATATCGCAAGAGGGTCTGCTACCTTTAACATTCCGGTTACTGCGGGGGATCGATTACTGTTGGTTTTCTATTTAGAAGCACCTGCTCTCTCCGCTGCCGCTACTGTTTCAGGATATGCCAGTGCCGGATTGGCCATCAGTTAATTTTATTCTAATGTAAACGCGTAAGATGAATCATATAAAAAACGACAAGGCTGCTTAAATTGCAGCCTTGTTGTTTTTTATATGATTCATAAACATAACAGTAAGAAATACTTTTTTACTTTTGCATAAACTTCTCTGTTTTGGAAAATAATAGATATAGGCTCTAAGTTTATGTTTTAAATATACAAGAAAGAATAAAGGTTGATTTTATGCATTTTATTTTTCGATTTATTCGTTTATTCCAAAAACAAAAAGAATCTCAAGAAAAAGAGATTGAAATATCAGATATCCAAACAGATTTAAATTTATTTTCTGCCAATCTACAGCATAACATCCGTAAATTAAAAACAATTTTTTGCGACAGCACCGATTTTATTGTGCGGGAATTTTCTTTTGGGCAGCACAATGCTGTAAAAGCAGCCTTATTTTTTGTTGATGGTATGGTTAATCAGCCTATGATTAATGATAATGTGATTACCCCTTTGATGCACGACAGCCGTATTTCTCACACAAAAAGTCTTCCGTCTGATTTCAGCATAGAAGAAATCCGTGACCATTTACTCAGTGTAGGAGAAATTAAAACTATTTATACTTATGATGATGCTGTCCAATCTTGCTTATCGGGTAATGCTGTGTTGCTGATAGACGGGACTCAAAAAGCTTTAGATATTGGTGCTAAGGGTTTTGAAAAGCGTTCCATCACTGAACCCAGCAGCGAATCTTCTCTACGTGGTCCCCGTGAAGGATTCACAGAAAATTTAAGAACTAACACGGCTATGATTCGTAGAAAAATCAAAGATCCAAACTTAAAAATTAAGGATACAGTTGTTGGCAAACGTACCAAAACACAGGTTAACATCATTTATATAGATGGACTGGTCGATCCTCAATTGGTTTCCGAAGTGGAAAAACGCATTCAAAAAATTGATATCGATTCCGTATTGGCCTCCAGTTACTTGGAATCTTATATCGAGGACTCTACTTTAACAATTTTCCCCACCATCTGGTTCAGCGAAAAACCAGACGCTGTCGCAGGCAAAATCCTGGAAGGGCGTGTAGCCATTGCTGTTGACGGAGCCCCTTTTATAATGTCTGTTCCTATGCTCTTTATCGAGAATTTTCAAAGTGCGGAAGATTATATCAAACGCACTCCCTATGCTATAGCCATGCGTTTACTGCGTTTAGTGGCATTTTTAATCAGCCTTTTTACACCCGCATTATATGTGGCCCTGAGCACTTATCATCAGGAGCTTATCCCTACCACATTATTGTTCACTATGGCTGCTTCCGGAGAAGGAGTTCCCTTCCCTGTGGTCATCGAAACCGCTTTGATGATGATTATTTTTGAAATTTTGCAAGAGGCCGGTATCCGTATGCCGCGACCGGTCGGACAAACCATCAGCATTGTAGGTGCTTTAGTTATGGGTGAAGCCGCTGTTCGGGCCGGTCTGGTAGGAGCACCTGTCGTAATTGTAATCGCCTTTACAGCGGTTTCCAGTTTTGCGCTGCCTTTCTCCGCTGATGCCGTTTCTTTGTTAAGATGGTTTTTACTGTTTCTCTCTGCTACAATGGGTATTTTTGGCATGACAATTGGCACTTTTATTATTTTAATCCATTTAGTTTCTTTGCGTTCATTTGGAGCATTCTATCTTGCGCCCTTGGCTCCTTTCCATAAATCAGGAATGAAAGATACTTTTATTAGGGCACCGCTGTGGGCAATGCATAATCGTCCCGTAGCCTTAAACCCGCAAGACGTAGAACGCAGAAAACGTAAACCCACACTTATGACTCATCGGGAAAACAAGGAGGATTTGCCGTGAAAAAAGAGAAATCCAGCCGTTTTCATCCGTTTTATCCCGTAACCAGCGTTTTTCTTTCTCTCGTCATCGTTTTTACACTCTCCTCTTGCTGGAGCCGAAAGGATTTAGGAACATTGGCTATTGTATTGGGAACGGCACTTGACAAAGCCGATAATCCTGATGACATGAAACTCACAGCACAAGTGGTAAAACCCGAACAAATCGGTGCAGGGGCAACCGGCGAGGGAAGCAGTTCATCCGGCGAAAAAGCATATACCAATGTAACCCAAACCGGCAGCAGTATGCTTACAATTGTAAGAAAAATCACCCATATGCAAAGCAGAAAGCTTTATTTTGCTCATAATGAAGTTATTATTATGAGTGAAGATTTGGCTAGGCAAGGAATCTCTAATGTGTTGGATGGCTTTACCCGTGACCTCGAAACGCGTATGAACGTAAAGGTATTGGTATCTCGGGGAGAAGCTTCAAAAATTCTAGAAGAAGATATTAACTTTGAGAAACTTCCTGCCAGCCATATTGTGAATATGCTGGATAACCAACAATTTAATTCAGAAACGGTATCGGTAACACTGCGGGATTTTTCCATTGCAACCTTAAGTACCACCATCTCTCCCGTTGCACCGATAATTGAAATTCATGAAGTGGAAAACGAAAAGTATCTTCGTTTACAGGGAACTGCTATTTTCAAAAACGGAAAGATGATAGGCGAATTGAGTAAGGACCAAACCAAAGGGTTTATGGTAGTTACCAATCGGGCAAAAAGCGGCGTAGTGACAATAGAAACTGAATCCGGACAAGTTATTCTTGAAATTTTTGATTTAATGAGTCATTTTAAGCCGATAAAAAAAGCTGACGGCAGTTTTACCATAGAATTGAACGTTGAAATAGAAAGTGTTTTACAAAGCAACGAAACCGATGAACAGATGTCAACCCCCAAAAACCAAGAAATGCTAAAAGAAAAATTGAATGAATTAATTACGCAGGAAATTGAAAGCACACGCAATAAAGCCGCTCAGCTGTCAGCTGATATTTTTGGATTTGGTGAGGCCATTGAACGTGTTTATCCTAAAGATTGGGAAAAAATCAAGGAAGATTGGGACAGGATTTTTAAAGATATAAACTTAGATATCAATATAAAATCTTTTATACGCTCAACCAGCGGACTTTCAAAAAAAATTGCTCCCGGAGGTGCGGAATGAAATTAGAAAAAAATAGCATTGCCCCCTATGAGTTCACTTTTTCTATCGTCTGTTTTATGCACGGTACGGTTCTGCGTTCCGGTTACATTATCAGTATTACCCGACAAGATTCTTGGGTTATGGGCATAACAGGATTTTTGTTTTCGCTTCTCATTTTATTGATATATTCTTTGTTAATCAAAAGGTTTCCCTCGAAAAACCTTATGGAAATCAATGAAGCTGTCTTTGGGACAGTCGGCGGTAAAATTATTTCTGCCCTCTATTTTTTCTTTTTTATCTCACTTGCTGCTTTAAACACCCGTGACGCGGGAAATTTTGTAACCGGATATATGATGCCCGAAACACCCATAAGAGCAATTGCTCTAATGTTTCTCTTTGCCTGTATGTATGCCATTAAAAAGAGGCTTTCTAATCTATTCCATCTTTCTACCCTTATTGTAATCGTAGTATTGGTTGCTATGATTTTAAACACTGTTTTAATTTTTAAAGACATTAACTTTGATTTTCTTTCTCCTTTATTTCAGCTTGAACCTCAAAAATATATTCAGGGAACTGTATCTCTGGCAGCCGTACCACTGGGGGAGGTATTAATTTTTATGATGCTTACGCCTATGGTTAACAATCATAAAAAAGCGTCAAGAGCTTTATTTTTCGGAATTGTAATATCCACAATTTCTATGATATTAGTCATGCTGCGTGATATTGTCACGTTAGGACCACTGGTTTCCGTGGTATCGCTCCCGACACTTGAATCCATCCGCTATGTCAGTCTGGATGATATTATCTCCAGACTAGAAAGTATTTATGCTACTCTCCTGATTATTTTGCTTATCTTTAAGGTTACTGTTTTATTATATGTATCCGTTCTTTCTTTTAGCCAAATAACAGGCAGCACACCCACTTATGATGCTACCTCTCTCTCCGAGCTTTGTCATGATAAGCCGATAAAGACACCCGTCTTACCCATTTTAGCTGCTTTAACCTTTTTTTATTCTATCTTTGTTTTTGAATCTGTGATGGAGAATATCCAGTGGGGAGCCACTGCCGCTCCTTTTTTCTCTTTAACCTTTGAACTACTGCTGCCGGCTGTCACCCTGCTTACGGCTGTTCTTAGAAAGAAAAAAATTCGCTTTAAAGAGGTGACTGCATGACTTTATGTTTAATTGGACTTGCATTCGTTCTTATGGCTTTATTTGACGTTCCCTCTATGGTAAGAAATAAAGAATGGAAAAACCTTGTTGTGTATTCTGTCATCTTTCTTTTTGTACTCACAATCGGGGTACTGATGTCTTTTAGCGTAGAAATTCCCAGCCCAATTAAGGCCATTCAGTTTTTCTATGAAAATATTCTCCATTTAAGTTTTAAATCCTAGTGCTGCTGCACAAATGAATCTCAGCCCCAGTATTTTCTTTTCTGTTCTTCGCTTAATGAACGGGCAAAGGTGTATTTCAGAAGTAAAAAATGTTCTAATTCATTAAATATGTGCAATAAAGCGGCACGAGATTCAAACTCCTCGCGGCTTTGCGGCAAATCACTTTTCTTAAAATATTGCCGGGTATCCTCTGCTTGGATGAGCAAAGCCTCTGCATTATTTGATTCCCCGAAGGTATCGACTATTTTTCTTAAAAACATGACCAAACACTCAGCTTGAGGCGGTATTTTGCCCAGCCGCGGCAAATCTCTTTGAACTCTTTTTAAGAGCAGGATTTGATTTCTTCTCATATCAATATATTCTCTGTAATACTGTAAATCAATCGTTAAAGCATTTTCAGAGGCAACTTCAATCTCGTTTTTAGCCTTTCTTAATTTTTCATCCAACCAGTTCATTTCTATGTCGGAGTCTGGCTTTCCCCTTTCAAATCCATTCGCTAATGCCGCCAAAATCTTTTTAATGCTTTCATCAATTTCATATTGGCTTTTTTGGATTCGTTCTACTGATATGGATAAAAATAAATTAATGCCAATCCCAATTCCTGCACCAATCAGCAGCAGCAACATTTCATTCGTGATAAAATGAATGCTCATTTCTTTTTCTGCCCAAAAATGAGTAATTAACACCGAACACATGGCGATAGCATTTTGCATGGAAAAAGCATGACAAAACGCTACAAAGAACAAAAGATAGAT
>URPG01000144.1 GCA_900549675.1 uncultured Oscillospiraceae bacterium
CGTAGCGCTCTTCACGCTGGCTGCCGCCTACGATTTCACCGATTCCGGCTACTAAAAGGTCAACAGCAGCAACGGTTTTACCGTCATCGTTTTGCCGCATATAGAAGGCTTTGATTTCTTTGGGATAATCCGTGACAAAAACAGGCTTTTTAAAATGCTGCTCTGTCAAGTATTTTTCATGTTCGGTTTGTAAATCTGTACCCCATTCCACCTTGAATTCAAAATTATCGTTGTTTTTCTTGAGGATTTCAACCGCATCTGTATACGAAACTCTGGCAAAATCAGAATTTACGACGTGGTTTAAGCGATTTAACAGACCTTTGTCCACAAAAGTATTGCAGAATTCCAAGTCTTGCGGACAGGTTTCCATGACATATTGAATGACAAATTTTATCATGCCTTGAATTAATTCGATATTGTCATCCAAATCTGCAAAGGCAAATTCAGGCTCCACCATCCAAAATTCAGCTGCGTGACGTTGTGTATAAGATTTCTCAGCTCTGAAAGTAGGCCCGAAAGTGTAGACCTTTGAGAAGGCCATGGCCATACATTCTGCCTCAAGCTGACCGGTTACCGTTAAAGAAGTTTGCTTTTGAAAAAAATCTTGGCGATAATCAACTTCACCGGTTTCCGTTTTGGGGACATTTTCTAAATCTAAAGTGGTGATTTTGAACATTTCACCGGCACCCTCGCCGTCACTGGCGGTAATTAAAGGGGTGTGTGCATAAATAAATCCTCTTTCTTGAAAGAATTTATGAATTCCGAAAGCGGCCGCAGAGCGTACGCGAAAAGCTGCATTGAATAAATTAGTTCTAGGGCGCAGGTGGGCAATGGTACGCAGATATTCAACGCTGTGTCTTTTTTTCTGTAGAGGATAGTCGGGAGAAGAAGCACCTGCCACCTCAATTTCTTGTGCATGAATTTCAAAGGGCTGTTTTGCGTTAGGGGTTTCAATAAATTTTCCGGTAATAATAAGAGAAGCACCTACGTTTTGGGAAGCAATTTCTTTAAAGTTATTTATATTGGATTCCTCAAACACGACCTGAACACTTTTAAAACAGGTTCCGTCATGCAAATCGATAAAGCCAAGAGTTTTAGAATCACGAATCGACCTTGCCCAGCCGCAAACTTGAATCGTTTGGTCAGCAAAAGCAGAGGGATTTTGATAGAGTGCGGTTACCTCTGTTCTTTTCATAGTTGCTTGTCACGGCATAGTTGCCGTTGCCTCCAATCTTTAATATATGTCATTCTAATATCATACTCATTTTTTGTGATTTTTTCAAGAGTAACATTTAATTTTAACCCCTCTTTTATCTTTTATCAGAATAATAGACTCTTTTTGTGATTTTTATGGCAGATTCTTTGAAAAATCATTGACAAATGAGGTTAAAAATGAAATAATTATTGTTTAGAAAGATACGCTGTGCAAACGTTTATAATATGGAGGGAAACTATTGAACACGGAACTTGCCAAGGCCTATGAGCCTCAAGAGGTGGAAAACAGAATATATGATTTTTGGATGAAGGGCGGATATTTTCATGCGGAAGTGGATGAAAATAAAAAGCCTTATTCGATTGTGATTCCGCCGCCCAATATCACAGGTCAATTGCATTTAGGACATGCTTATGACGAAACCGTGCAGGACATTTTGACACGTTGGAAAAGAATGCAGGGCTATTCTGCTCTTTGGCTGCCCGGAACAGACCATGCTTCTATTGCAACTGAGGCTAAAATTGTAGAGGCTATGCGTGCTGAAGGGATTACCAAGGAAGAAATCGGGCGTGATAAGTTTTTAGAACGTGCTTGGGAATGGAAAGAAAAGTACGGCGGCAGGATTGTCGAACAATTAAAGCTTTTAGGTTCTTCCTGCGACTGGGAAAGACTTCGTTTTACTATGGATGAAGGCTGCAGTGAGGCAGTGCGCCATGTGTTTGTCAAGCTTTATCAAGAAGGCAAAATTTATCGCGGAGAGAGAATCATCAACTGGTGTCCCAGTTGTAAAACGGCCATTTCGGATGCTGAGGTTGATTTTGAAGAAAAAGAGGGTTCTTTCTGGCATCTGCGGTATCCACTGGCAGACGGCAGCGGTTTTATTGAACTCGCAACCACAAGACCCGAAACCATGCTGGGTGATACTGCCGTGGCGGTTCATCCGGAAGACGAACGTTATAAACATTTGGTGGGTAAGAATGTAATTCTTCCTTTGGTGAATAAAGAAATTCCAATTGTAGCCGATGAATATGTTGAAATGGACTTTGGAACAGGCGTGGTAAAAATCACACCGGCTCATGACCCCAACGACTTTGAAGTGGGTAAACGTCATAATTTACCCGTTATTAACGTGATGACAGAAACGGCGGTCATCAACGAAAATGGCGGAAAATATCAAGGTCTTTCCGCTATGGAAGCGAGAAAACAGATTGTACAGGATTTAGATGACGCAGGATTTTTAATTAAAATTGAACCCATTAAGCATAATGTAGGCACTTGCAGCCGCTGCAAATCCGTTATTGAGCCCAGAGTATCGACACAATGGTTTATGAAAATGGAAGAACTGGCTAAGCCTGCTATTGATGTCATCCGCAACAAAGAGATTGAGTTTATTCCCGAAAGAATGGAAAAAATTTATTATAACTGGATGGAAAATATCAAAGATTGGTGCATTTCCCGCCAGTTGTGGTGGGGACATCGTATTCCGGCTTGGTATTGCGAAGAATGTGGTGAGATAGTTGTTTCAGAGGATAACCATGTGGAAAAATGTCCTAAGTGCGGCAGTACGCATCTTCATCAGGATGAAGATACACTGGATACATGGTTTTCGTCGGCTTTATGGCCTTTCTCAACGCTTGGCTGGCCGAAAAAAACAAAAGAACTGGAATATTTTTATCCGACCAACACTTTGGTCACCGGTTATGATATTATCTTTTTCTGGGTTGCCCGCATGATTTTTTCCGGCTTAGAGCATATGAAAGAAATTCCATTTCAAACGGTCATGTTCCATGGACTCATTCGTGACGCACAAGGCCGCAAGATGAGTAAATCATTGGGTAACGGTATTGACCCTGTCGATGTCATAGACCGCTATGGTGCGGATGCCTTGCGTTTGACCTTAATTACGGGCAACAGTCCCGGCAATGACATGCGCTATCGAGAAGAAAAAGTGGAAGCAAACCGGAATTTCGCAAATAAGATTTGGAATGCCGCCCGCTTTATTCATATGAATATTGACGGCAGAGAAATCTCCTGTCATCTGCCTGATATGCTTACTTTAGAAGACAAATGGATTCTTCATCGTTTTAATGCAGTTACGAAAGAGATGACGGAGAATATGGACAAGTTTGAGCTTGGTATTGCCGCTGCAAAACTGTATGATTTTGTTTGGGATGAATTTTGTGATTGGTATATTGAGCTTGCTAAAATTCGCATGAACGGAGAAGATGAAAAAATTGCGCAGAATACCCGTCATGTACTGACATGGGTCATGAGCCATATCTTAAAACTTCTTCATCCTTTTATGCCATTTATCACAGAAGAAATTTGGCAAAGTCTGCCGCATGAGGGAGAGGCGCTGATTGTAGCAGAGTGGCCTGTCTACGACGAAAAACTCAATTTTGCCGCTGAAGCATTGGATATGACAAAAGTAATGGAATTGATTACGGCTGTACGTACCAGAAGAAGCGAAATGAACGTGCCTCCATTTAAAAAAGCAAGCTTGCTGATTGAAACTGCGGAAACAGAAGTCTTTGAACTGCTTAGAGATTCTATTGCACGTTTGGCTTATTGCAGTGAAGTTGTCGTCAGCGAAAAAGCGGAACCGTCTGAAGGGGCTGTTACGGTTGTCACGAATGCCTGCAAGGGCTATCTGCCCATGGATGAACTAGTGGATAAACAGGCGGAAATTGCAAGACTTACAAAAGAATTAGATTCGGCACAAAAGCAAATGGCTACAGTTAATGCAAAGCTGAATAATGAAACCTTTATGTCGAAAGCACCGCAGAACGTGGTAGATGGTGTAAGGCAAAACGGCAAAAAGTTGACAGAAAAAATCAGAATGATAGAAGAATCGCTGAAATCTTTTCAGTAGAAAAAAGGTCGCTGGAAAAACCAGTGACCTTTTCTTAATTCTATATAAGCTTTAATTTTTGATTATTATAAGAGGAAGATTATAGTATGACATATGAACAAGCCAGAGATTTTATTGCACAACAAATTAGAGCAGGGAAAGAACCTGCCTTGGGCAGAATTCAAAAACTTATGAAAGCACTTGGTAATCCACAGGAAAAATTAAAAGTTGTGCATGTGGGCGGCACAAACGGGAAGGGCACGACTTGCACATTAATCGCCGCCGCTTTGCAGGAAAGCGGTCTGAAAGTCGGGCTGTATACGTCGCCGTTTGTGGTGGATTTCAGAGAACGTTTCCAAATCAATCGAGAGATGATTTCAGAAGAAGAATTAGCTGATTTAGTAGAAAAAATTGCACCGATTGTAGAATCTATGAGAGAAAACGGAGATACAATCGGTCAGTTTGAATTGATTACAGCGGTTGCATTTTGTTGGTTCCTATCAAAAGATTGTGATGTAGTGGTGCTGGAAGTGGGGATAGGCGGTCGTTTTGATGCGACCAATGTGATAGAAGAATCTCTGATATCTGTGATTACCTCAATTTCTAAGGACCATACAGAAATGCTGGGAGATTCTCTCCGTAAAATAGCTTTTGAAAAAGCGGGTATTGTCAAGCCGAATGGAAATTTGATTTTGTATCCTATTCAAGAATCGGAAGTTTTAGATGTGTTTTCAAAAAGCTGCCGTGAAAAAAATGCAAAGCTTTTTATACCCCAGCTAGAGGAATTAACCATTCAAACGGAGAAAATAGGAGGAACTTCTTTTCAATATAAAGATTGTGAGCTGTTTACGCCATTTATGGGCAGACATCAGGTTTATAATGCTATAACGGCTTATGAAGTTTTATTATTTTTGTCGGCAAAAGGTTTTTCGGTAACACAAGAGCACATAAAATCCGGCTTTGCAAAAGCAATGATTCCCGCAAGAATGGAAGTATTGTCAGAGTATCCATTGATTTTGCTGGATGGCGGGCACAATATTGGATTTGCAAAAGTAATGGAAGAGGTTTTAGAATATTTGCCGAAGGAACAAAAATTTACAGCAATTTTTGGGATGATGAATAACAAGGACAGCCAAAAAACATTGTCTATTTTAGCGCCTTTGTTTGATAAAATGATTTTTACGGCGCCTCATATGGAACAAGCCGCCAGCCCTGTCTGCCTGCAAAAGGAAGCCCAAAAATGGTGTAAGAATTCCATTGCCTGTGAGAATCACAGGCAAGCGTTGAAAGAGGCTTTTAAAGATAGGAAAAAAGGCAACGCAATTGTGGTTTGCGGTTCTTTTTATTTGGCGGGAGATTTCAGAAATCTGATTTTAGAAGAATTAAACAAAATTTAACCCGCCTGACAAGCTTCTGCAAAAAATGCAGGAATCTCTTTATACAATAAGCATAAGGTGTTGCATATAGCTGAAAAAACACCCACTGACTCAAGAAAGGATGTAAAAAAATGAGTGTACGCCTTTTATATAAAGAAGGAGTGTTAATCGCCAAAATAAGCGGCGAGGTTGATCATCATTCGGCAGTGGAGATTCGGGAAAGTATAGATGAAACCTCTCAAAAATTAAAACCTTACTGTTTAAAGATGGATTTTTCAG
>URPG01000145.1 GCA_900549675.1 uncultured Oscillospiraceae bacterium
GAATTCTGTTATGCAGTTTTAATCTGTATCGATTAAAATTATAAATAAATTGTGAACTGAAAATAAATATGGTATAATAACAAATTGATAAACAAAAAATACAGTTTTTTAGGAGGCACCAAAATAGGTTGGTGAAAATATATGCAGATACTTTCTTATGTGAACTTTCTTCTTGTCGTTATTTTTTCTGTTCTTACCTGTCATAAGATTTTTTATATCTTGGTAAGATATTTCAAAAGAGAAAAGAAATATGCGGCGCTAAAGTTAAACCGCTTTGCCGTGGTTATTGCTGCCAGAAATGAAGCTGAGGTCATCGGTTATCTTATCGAAAGCATACATCATCAAGATTATCCGGCTGATTTAGTGGATATTTTCGTAGTTGCCGATAACTGTACGGATAACACAGCAGAAATCGCTAGACAAAAGGGTGCTTTTGTCTATGAGCGTTTCAATAAAGAGTTAGTTGGTAAAGGGTATGCTTTAAGCCTAATCTTTGATAAAATTAAAACGGAGCATGCAAATACACACTATGATGGTTACTTTGTATTTGATGCCGATAATTTGCTCGACAGCCATTACATAACCGAAATGAATAAGGTGTTTTCCAATGGATATAAGGCTGTTACCAGCTACCGTAATACAAAAAACTTTACGGACAGCTGGGTTTCTGCCAGCTATGGGTTATGGTTTCTCATGGAATCGGAATATCTGAATTATCCAAAATCTGAAATGGGAATCAGCTGTGCAATTTCCGGAACAGGATTTTTATTCAGCGATGAGTTATTAGAAAGAAACGGCGGTTGGCATTATCACTTGATGACAGAGGATTTGCAGTTTACAGCCGATTTAATCTGTAACGGAGATAAAATAGGTTATAGCCGCAAAGCGATTATTTATGATGAACAACCCTTGACCTTTTCACAATCCATTACGCAAAGAAGCAGATGGATGAAAGGGAGTATACAAGTGATGTCACAATATGGCTTGAAACTTATAAAAGCATTGCTGAAATACGGTAGTTTTTCTAGTTATGATATGCTGATGGGCGTTATTCCTTCCATTGTATTGTCAGCAATTGCCATCATCATGAATGTAGCGATGTTCTTTGTGGCTTTACGCGGTACACCTGCGGAAGGGCAGATGTATTTAGAAAGCGTGCTGACAATGTTAATTAATTCTTATATAGCGGTGTACTTTTTGGGTTTCACCACGCTTGTTACAGAATGGAAACAAATTAAAGGAAAGGCTTATAAAAAAATTCTTTACAGCTTTGCTTTTCCTGCTTTTGTGATCGGTCTTGGTATTTCCGTTGTTAAAGCACTGTTCAGCAACGTGGAATGGAAACCGATTAAGCATACAGCCGCTATCTCAATTTCTGAAATTAACTCGAGAGAAAAATAAAAATACTTATTAGCAGTCTTTACGGTATGAGTGGTAAAGGCTGTTTTTTTATCAAAAAGCTTTTTATCAAAAAGCTTAATTTAGAAAAATAAAAATGAGTTTTGACATATATGCACGGTTCACGTGCGGAATAAGGGAAGAAATTCATCTTAAATCACTCTTTATAATCACGATAAATTATGATAAAATAGTTTATATTGCTTGTTGCTTTTATATTTATCATAGGGACAAAAGATATACAAAAACAAATCAAGTTTTGCACTGCTTGTCGGCAGAACGGAGGAAGTAATGGTTACCAGACTTTTTGTGGAAAAGAAAAAAGGCTTTGATATTGAGGCCCAGCACATGTTAGCGGATTTGGTTGAAAACCTAGGGATGCACCAACTGGAAGATTTACGGCTGCTGAACCGCTATGATGTTTCAGGACTGAGTCAAGAAGAATTTGAAACAGCCGCGAGAACGATTTTCTCAGAGCCTACAATGGATTATATCTACGGAGAAGATTTGCAGCTGCCTGAAAATTATCGCGTGTTTGCAGTGGAGTATTTACCGGGACAGTATGACCAAAGGGCAGATTCCGCAGCTCAGTGTGTGCAGTTATTGACACAGGGAGAACGCCCGAAAATTGCGACGGCTAAAGTATATGCTTTATCAGGTACGATTTCTGATGATCAATTCGAGAAAATTAAAGCATATGTTGTCAACCCGGTTGAATCTCGTATTGCGGATATGGAAAAACCGCAAAGTTTGGACATGAAAACAGAAGTGCCTGCCGATGTGGAGCGGGTGAATGGCTTTATCAGCTGGAATGATGATGAGATGAAGGCCTATTATGATTCCATGGGATTTGCCATGACCTTAGCAGACCTTAAATTTTGCCGTGATTATTTTCGTGACGAAGAAAAAAGAGAGCCAAGTGTAACAGAACTGCGTGTCATTGATACCTATTGGAGTGACCATTGCCGTCACACCACTTTTTTAACAGAACTGAAAGAAATAGAGATTGAGCAGGGCGAACTCAGCGCAGCCATTGAAACAGCATTACAGAATTATTTGCAGAAAAGAGAAGAACTGTATGCAGGGAAAAATAAGCCTGTCTGTTTAATGGATATGGCGACACTTGGCGGTAAATACCTATATCAGAAAGGTTTTGTGCCGGATTTAGATGTAAGTGACGAAATTAATGCCTGTTCGATTGAAGTTCCCGTAACCATTGACGGTGTAACAGAGCCGTGGCTGATTCAATTTAAGAATGAAACTCATAATCATCCCACTGAAATTGAGCCTTTCGGCGGCGCCGCCACTTGCTTGGGCGGTGCCATTCGCGACCCACTTTCCGGCAGAGCTTACGTTTATCAGGCGATGAGAGTTACCGGCAGCGGTGACCCGAGAGTTTCAGTAGAGGATACGATTAAAGGCAAGCTGCCCACTCGTAAAATCACGACCGGTGCGGCAGCAGGATATTCTTCTTATGGTAACCAAATTGGTCTTGCTACGGGGCAAGTCACCGAACTTTATGATCCCGGATATGCCGCAAAACGCATGGAAATTGGTGCTGTGGTGGGGGCTTCTCCTAAAGCAAATGTAAAAAGAGAAGAACCGCAGGCAGGGGATGTGGTTGTCCTTTTAGGCGGTGCAACAGGCCGTGACGGTATCGGCGGTGCAACGGGTCCAGTAAAGCGCATACAGAGCAATCGGTAGAGGTTTGCGGGGCAGAGGTACAAAAAGGTAATCCGCCTACAGAAAGAAAAATTCAGCGATTGTTTCGCAATCCCAAAGCCGCCAGTTTAATTAAACGCTGCAATGACTTTGGGGCAGGCGGTGTATGTGTAGCCATCGGCGAATTAGCTCCCGGACTTTCCATTGATTTGGATGCGGTGCCTAAGAAATATGAAGGTTTGGACGGAACCGAACTGGCAATTTCAGAATCACAAGAACGCATGGCTGTTGTGCTTGACCAAGCAGATGTGGATACTTTTGTTAACCTTGCCGACGAAGAAAATTTGGATGCGGTGGTAGTTGCCGTCGTTAAAGCTGAACCCAGACTAAAAATGGTTTGGAGAAATGATGTAATTGTCAATTTGAGCCGTGCTTTTTTGGATACCAACGGTGTGACCCAAAACGCAACGGTAAAAATTTGCGCTCCTAAAACTCAAAATTACCGCAATGCTGTACCGGAGGTACTGCAAAATCAATCTTTGAAAGAAGCTTTTTTAGCTAATCTTAAGCGATTAGAGGTTTGCGGACAAAAAGGACTGGCCGAGCGTTTTGATGCCAGTATCGGCGCCGGAACAGTTTTAATGCCTTTTGCGGGAGAATATCAATTGACGCCTGAGGAGGCAATGGTTGCTAAAATTCCTGTTGTTACAGGAGAAACAGACGATGCTACCGCAATGTCCTACGGCTATATTCCGGGCATTATGAAATACAGCCCGTTCTTGGGGGCAGCTTACTCAGTAGTAGAGAGTTTGTCCAAACTGGCCGCAGTAGGTGCCAATCCTTTAAAGTCACGATTGACTTTCCAAGAATACTTTGAGCGTTTAAAGGATGTTCCCGAGCGTTGGGGAAAACCAACCGCCGCTCTTTTAGGCGCTTTAACTGCACAGCTTGAAATGGGTATTCCTTCTATCGGTGGTAAAGACAGTATGTCAGGCAGTTTTGAGGATTTAGATGTGCCGCCTACTTTGGTCAGCTTTGCTGTGACCATGACAAAACTAAAACGCACTCTTTCGGCGGCAATGAAAAATGTGGGCTCTAAAGTTTATTTGCTTCCGATTCCCGAGGACGAAAATGGTATGCCAAACTGGCAGAAGCTAAAAAAATTCTATGAAGAGCTTTTGCTGAGAATTGAAACAAAGGAAATTATTTCAGCTTCTGTGGTAAAAGAGGGCGGTGCCGCCGCAGCGGTCGCAAAAATGTGTTTTGGTAACTTTGTTGGATTCCGTTTTACAGATGATTTGAGTGAGGAAATTTTATTTGCTCCTAAAGCCGGCTCCCTTGTGGTGGAATTATCGGCTCATGCTTATATTGAAGAAGACTCTGTATTGGCACCTGTTTATTTAGGAAGAACCAAGGGATACCAGCAGATTAAAATCGGCGGAGAAGAAATCGATTTGGAAGAAGCCGTTTCTGCTTGGAGCAGTACCTTAGAGAAAATTTTCCCGAATCACACCAAGAGTGTAAAAGTGCAGGACATACCGCTTTATACTAAGCGCAATGCACACAGTCCTGTGATTAAAATCCGCAAACCTAAGGTTTTTATTCCCGCTTTTCCGGGCACAAACTGTGAGGTGGATTCTGCCAGAGCATTTGAAAAAGCAGGGGCAGAGGCTGAAGTTTTGGTGGTACGGAATCGTTCAGCCAGAGATATTGAAGAAACCATTGCCGCCATGGAAAAGGCGATTCGCAGTTCACAAATGATTATGCTCCCGGGTGGTTTTTCAGGTGGTGACGAGCCGGATGGCTCCGGCAAATTTATTGCGACAACTTTCCGTAATCCGATTATTGCAGAAGCTGTTATGGATTTGCTCCAAAACCGTGACGGTCTAATGCTGGGGATTTGCAATGGTTTTCAAGCCCTCATTAAATTGGGACTTGTGCCTTACGGTGAAATCAGGGAATTGAAAGAATCTGACCCTACCTTGACATTTAATACGTTGGGACGTCATATTTCACGTATGGTTTACACTCGCATCAGCAGTGTAAAATCACCGTGGCTGTCGGGTGTACAAGCCGGAGATGTCTTTACCATTCCCGTTTCTCATGGGGAAGGCCGATTTGTAGCTGACGAGGCGATGATAAAAGCATTGGCTGAAAATGGGCAAATTGCCACACAATATTGTATGCCGACCGGCGAAATCAGCGGTGAAACGGCTTGGAACCCCAATGGCTCTGTTTATGCGGTTGAGGGAATTACCAGCCCCGATGGCAGGGTTTTCGGTAAAATGGGACATTCAGAGCGTAAAGGCAAGCATCTGTATCGTAATGTGCCGGGGGATAAAGACCAATTGATTTTTGAAAGCGGCGTAAAATATTTTGGATAAGTTATAAAAATCCGTTGTATTTGTTATAGAAAATAAAAAAGGATTATGTTCTGTGAACATAATCCTTTTGCTATTTATAGTTTGATTTCACCGTTTTCTTTTTCAAAAGAAGCAATATGATTTTTTATTAGTGTTTCCACCTCACGATTGGCAGATCGCGCGTTATATTCGGCAATATAACGTAATTTGGCCAATAAATCAGAATGAACACGAACAGTAAATTGCGGTAAGTTAGATGACATTTTATAGACCTCC
>URPG01000146.1 GCA_900549675.1 uncultured Oscillospiraceae bacterium
GCTCTTTTCTCAACTTTTTTATTTCCTACTGTCCAATATCTATTGTAGTCCTACACTAAATAAAATGCGATTTAATAAGTTCTGCTTTTCATCCTTGAACATAAGTGCTATAATAATTTTATATCAAATTATTAGGAGAAGTAAAAATTAATGGCATCAAAAAACCGTACCGTCTTTGTATGCTCTGAATGCGGGGCTGAATCTGTTAAGTGGGCAGGAAAATGTCCGATTTGCGGTTCATGGAATACTATGGAAGAAGAAATTAAAGAAACAGGATTATCGAAAGCTTATCATATGACCACCAATCGAAAAACAGTAAAATCCTTAAAAATCTCAGAAATAGATTCCACTGATGAAGAATACCGATATAAAACAGGACTTTCTGAATTTGACCGCGTATTGGGCGGCGGCATTGTAAAGGGATCACTGGTTTTGGTTTCAGGTGATCCTGGAATCGGTAAATCCACAATTTTATTACAAGTTTGTCAATATTTAGGGAGTTCACATTCCATATTATATGTATCCGGAGAAGAGTCCATCAGGCAAGTAAAATTACGGGCCATTCGATTGGGCGTTGACAGTGATGGTTTAAGTATCTTAACCGAAACCGATGTTCAATCAGTCATTAATCAAATCAGAGAAGAAGAGCCTGACATCGTTATTGTAGATTCGATTCAAACGATGAATCATGCTGATTTAAATTCATCGCCCGGCAGTATTACACAAGTACGGGAGTGCGCCAATTTATTTATGCGAACTGCCAAAAGCTTAGATATTCCTATTATTTTAGTCGGACATGTCAATAAAGACGGTGCCATTGCCGGACCAAAAGTTTTAGAACATATGGTGGATGCGGTACTTTATTTTGAAGGTGACCGACAGATGACTTATCGTATTTTACGGGCCGTGAAAAACAGATATGGCTCTACCAATGAAATCGGTGTCTTTGATATGAGTAAAGAAGGCTTGGTTCAAATTGAAAACCCTTCTCAAGCTATGCTATCCGGACGTCCTACCAAGACACCCGGAACCTGTGTGACAGCGGTTATGGAGGGCAGCCGACCCATATTGGCTGAAATTCAGGGACTAGCAACAAATTCGGGTTTTGGAACTCCAAGAAGAATGTCCACAGGATTTGATTATAACCGTATGTCATTAATTTTAGCAGTCTTAGAAAAAAGGGCAGGGTTTTACTTTGGAAACCTAGATGCTTACATTAACGTAGTAGGTGGACTGCGTTTAGATGAACCGTCAGTTGATTTGGCGGTAGCAATGTCATTGGTATCCAGTTTAAAAGACATGGTGATCCGTGAAGATACAGTTGTTTTCGGTGAAGTGGGACTAGCTGGAGAACTTCGCAGCGTCAGTCAATCTGATTTACGAATCAGTGAAGCTGCCCGACTAGGCTTTACCCGATGCATTATTCCATATCACGGCTTAAAAAACATCAATACTCGCTCTAAAGATATGGAGATTATCGGGGTTAAGGATATTCGGCAAGCGTTCAGAGAGGGAACTGAGTGAATTTAGAAATAGTATAGATATAAAAAATAACGGCAATTATACAAAATAAATATTTTGTATAATTAAGGGGAGGCGATTTCATTTTGAAAAATTTAGATCTACTGGAGTTTCCTGCTTTAGTACGGCAATATGCATTATACTTGAGAAATATCAAAGGATTATCTTCAAAAACAGTGAATGAATATTGCCTTGATTTAAGAACTTTTTTTAGATTTTTACAGAAACAACGCAAGCAATTATCTATAGACCTTGAAGAAATAGATATTGCGGATATTAATGTTGAATTTATCAAAGCGATTACGACCTATGAAATCTTTGAGTTTATGAATTATGTGTCGGATGAACGCAACAATATTGGTGCAACACGTCATAGAAAATCATCCTCTTTAAAATCTTTTTTTAAATATTTAACAGTTCACGAAAAAATATTAGAAGAAAATCCTGCTGAAACACTTACACCACCAAAAAAGAAAAAGGCTCTTCCCCGCTTTTTATCATTAGAACAAAGTATCGAACTTCTGCAAGCGGTAGAAGGACCTGATAAAGAACGTGACTATTGTATGTTAGTTCTTTTTTTAAATTGCGGTTTGCGGCTATCCGAATTGGTTAATATTAATTTGTCTGATGTTTATCATCAAAATTCAAGTATAAAAATATTAGGAAAAGGAAATAAAGAACGTATTGTTTATTTGAATGAAGCTTGTTTGCAGGCAATTAAAAACTATATAAAAGTAAGACCAAAAGATAATGTTATTGATCGAAACGCTTTATTTTTAAGTAGCCGTAAGGTTCGTATAAGTCCTAAAACGGTTCAATATATTGTGAAAAAATACTTAAAAAAGATAGGATTGGGTGGTACCGGATATTCTGTACATAAACTTCGTCACACAGCGGCAACTTTAATGTATCGCTACGGAAATGTTGATATAAGAGTTTTACAAGATATTTTAGGGCATGAAAATCTAGGAACAACTGAAATTTACACGCATACCTCCAACCAACAAATGGAAAATGCAATCAATGCCAATCCGCTTTCCAATCACTTGGCAGAGTCTGATAAAAGAGGTGAAAAACAGAGAGTCTTATCAAATAAAACGAAAAAGGATTGATGAAATCTTAAAAATGAACTATAATGAAATCGTTAATGTTAATAATAAATTTAGATTTCATTGGAGTTTGTTATGAATTTCAACAAAATATATCTTAAATTTTTCACTCGTCAGAATATTAGTTTTCAATTATTATCTATTTTTATTTTTGCTATTTTTTTACCTGTCACTTCTTTGGGCATTTTTGTGTATTCCTTTGCCAGAGGTGAGATTATGAAGAATTATGAGATTTTAACGGTTTCTGAAGCAAATCGAATACGTTCGATTTTGCTAACTACCACTATGCCCCTATATGATATTTCTCTTTCTTTTCTGCAAGATGCCGATTTAAAACAATTATTGTCAACAGAATATAAATCTGACGGAGAAGCATTAAGTGCTTGCGCCGCATTTGATAAATTTTCAGATGTTTTTGCACGTAATCCATCTTTATCTCAAGTGCGACTCTATGCAGATAAAGATTTGCTGCGCGGGGTTACTGATCAGCAGCATTTTTTCTCAATTGATGACGAAATCAAAAAAAAAGATTGGTATCAACGCTCTCTTGTAACAGCAGGAAGTTTTTGGCAAACCAGCTTTCGAACGGATAGATTTAAAAATCAATTTTGGGAACTTGCTTATTATGTTCGTATTCCAAATTTAAAAAATAATAGCTCGGCTGTTTTGGAAATGACAATATCCGACAATTATCTTCATAATTTAATTCATAACAGCAATTCAGATGTGTATGTATCTGTCAATCAAGACCCTCTTTTCTATGCGACAAACCGACAATATGCAGGTTCTGGTTTTCCCGCAGAATTAGATTATAGGCTGACCAGTTTTAATTATACTGGTAAATTAAAGATTGATCAGAAAAAAAGTGTTTCGACAATTGTAACTCTTACACCCTATCGAACAAGTGACCGAATTTATATTCTTACCGCCGACATGTCTGCTATCCCCTATCTCAATAAAATATCACTTGCTTTTGCGTTAATCATGCTTTTTGCTATACTAATCCCTGCCGGTATTATTTTTGTTTTTACGGGTTATTTTAGCGCCAGGGTGCATACCCTGCGGCTTGCCATGTATAAAGCAAGTAACAACGACTATCAAATTGTTGATTCTGTTCAAGGAGATGATGAACTTTCCAATGCCTTTGCAGATTTAAAACATATGATTGAAAAAATAAAAAAAGCTGAAGCTACTGTATACGAAGTACAAATTCGTGAACAGTATTTTTCTAACCAACAACAAAAAATGGAATTAAAACTCTTGGCAAGTCAAATCAATCCCCACTTTCTTTATAATACTCTTGAAACGATACGTATGAAAGCTTTTTCAGAAGGAAATCATGAGGTTGCCAACGCAATTAAGCTTTTGGGAAAGTCTATGCGTTACGTACTGAATAATACAAAAACAACAGCGACTACTTTAGATAAAGAAGTGGATTATATTCAAACTTATTTATCGATTCTCAAATTAAGATTCGGCAACCGTTTAAATTATTCCATACAAGTTGACCCTTCTATTCTCCTATCACATTATAAAGTTCTACCTCTTTTGCTCCAGCCAATCGTTGAAAATGCCGTGCTGCATGGGATTGAAGAAACAGGACAAGAGGGTTTTATCCTCATTCAAATCAAAAAATTAGAAAACAATGTATTGTCAGCTAGAGTCTTTGATAATGGTGCTGGCATGACAAAACAAAAATTGAATGAGGTGAGAAGAAAAATTGAATCTCCATCTTTACAGGATAACCAGGGAATCGGATTATATAATATAAATAATCGAATTAAGTTATTTTATGGTCAGCAATATGGGTTAAGCATAAAAAGCTGTTTCAATCGAGGTACTTTGGTCACTTGGCGAATACCCCTGAACAATTTGTGGGAGGAAAAGAAATGAACATCTTAATTGCTGATGACGAAATGATTGTACTGGAGGGTTTAAAGCACATTATTGATTGGAATACACTTGGATTTTCTATTTGTGATACCGCTACAAATGGAGAAGAAACACTACATAAGATATTAACTTTAAAACCGGATTTAGTTCTATTGGACATACGCATGCCTAAAATGAATGGCATAGAAGTGATAGAATCAGCGATATCACAAGGATACCTAGGAAAATTCATTCTACTCAGTGGTGTTTCTGACTTTAAATATGCACAAGCGGCTATGCGGCAAGGCGTTGATTTTTATTTGACAAAACCCATTGACGAAGATGAATTGACAGAGGCTGTTTCTGCCGTTCACGAGCGTCTTTTAGAGGAATCAAAGAATCAATATTCTTATGAGAGATATCTGACACGTGCAAAGCAGGAGATTATAAAAGAAATCCTTCTTGACAACTGTGATTATTACAATTTAAATTTAGAAGAATTAGGATTAAAACAAGATGTCTTTCAGATAATTTCATATGAGAATTACAATCAAAGTTATTTTTCTGCCATTTGGAATATTGCTGAAACTTTAAGAATTGACGATCATTATTATGATTGTATCGATCAGGAACAAAAAAAGATCATTCTATTAAAAGGTAAAGTGCCGATTGACCGGTTTTCTAATTTAATAAAAACGCTCCAACGGCTGTCTCATTCTCAAAATTCACCGATTCAATCATTATTTATTGCTTGTGGAAGAAAAGTTTTTCGGGTGGAAGATATTCATTTATCCTATCAAGATGTCGAAATATTATCCAAAAGAAGATTTTTTTGCTTAGAAAACCAACATTTAGTCACCTGCGATGATGTCAAAGATAATGATAGCTTAAATAAGAAGATCCCAAAGGAAATGGCACCACATTATGCCGAACAGTTTTCTAACTATATTCAATCTAAAAACCAGACCTTGCTGACAGATACTTTGAAAGAACTCATGGAGCTTTTACAAAACACCTCATCCAGTATTTCTTCCCTCAAACATTTTTTAATCGATATTTATATTTTAGTAAAACAAAAAATCATGCAAGTGTGTCAAGATAAAGAAATTTCTTTTATGGCTAATGCGGCAGTGATTGAATTGATTGAACAAAAATACTATCT
>URPG01000147.1 GCA_900549675.1 uncultured Oscillospiraceae bacterium
GCCCGAAGAAACTCGAACTTGAATCCTATATGAAGTTTTTCTAAGGTGACCGTTGTAACGCAACCTTAGGAGGGACTCGTTATATCCATTTAACTACGGGGGCGTATTTATTTTATTACATAAATATTCTGTTTTAAAATCGAACGAAAGGGATGTTAGAAAAGGACGGTTATATTCATTTAACTTAAGAGAGTCTAGTTGACTTTTTCGTATTCTTGAAACTTAGCTTGTTTCGCAGTAAAGACTTTATCTAAGCTGAAGTAATATAACTGATATTTAAAAAATCTATCTCACTTTTTATTCATTGCCATTTTAGGAAGATATTAAAAATATTTTACATCATTCTCAAAAATTTGTCAATTTTATCGTTGAAAAATTGGTTTATTTTAAAATTAATTTTTGGAGGCTGTTGTTATCTCGTGGATATTACCGATAATGTGTTCCAGAATATTTATCAAAAATATTTCACAACAATTTACATTGGATGGTTTCGAAAATAAAAAAAGGAAGTAGTTTTTTTCGAGAAAAGGCTTTGAGTATGGTGTGGAATTATGTTATAATTAATTGAAAAAGATAAGTCGGTTACATAATATAGAATATGTATGGCAGGAGTGTGGATATGAACGGTAAGTCGGTTCTGAACATTAAGAGCAAAAGTTTACTGACAAGAGATGTATACGGTATTTGCTTTACAGAATGTGAATCACTAAACTGCACAAAAGATAATTTTTTTGTTATGCGTAAAAACTTTTTGAGCCATGCTCGAAAATCTGTAAAAGCCAATGAGAAAATAGTCTTTATGGGTTTGCAAGGCAAGATAAAAGGAAAATTGAGTTCTCGTTCTATCATTTGGAAAAAATGGCTTGGTAATGTTGCGGTGGAGCAAAGCTATCAAGTCAAAACCGGTACTGTTCTGGTCAGACGTAATTTTGAGAATATGATTACTTCCAAAGTGTTTTTTGATAAAAATCATCAGTGGTTAAAATCAGAATATTATGATGCTCCTGATGCTATTACAGCCCAAGTGATTTTAAAACCGGTGACGCTTGGAGGAGAAATAGAAAGATTTAAATTTAACCCTCAGACAGGCGGATACTATAAAGAGGTTCTTATTCCGCTGCCTTATGATATTGATAGTCCGGAACAAAAAGCAATCGACGCTGAACTCGGGCGCCCTTCCGTGATTCTTTGGACAGCAGAGGGGCTTTTTTCTTATACAACGGAAGAAGAAGTACAAAAAAGAATAGATTTGGCGGACAAAAATCAACAAAAAGAAGTCGAAAGTACTTTAGAGTGGCAAGATTCTGTTGTTGAGGCAAAGCCTGAAAAGGACTTGCAAGTTTCCTTTTCTTCTATTAATGAATATGCAGAGGTAAAGGATTTAAAACAAAAAGAACTTAAAGACGGACAGGATATACAAAAAAAAGAGAAAAACCAACCTGAAACAGAATCTGTAAAGGATAAAAGGGAAGAAAAATCTTTTGATTTGTCAAAACGAAACCACCGGATAAATTCAGATACAAAAAATAAAGCTGTTATATTACCAGAACAGATTTTAGCTGATGAAGCAACAGCTTTGATTGCAAAAAATAAAGCAAACGAAACGGATAAAACCCTAAATACTTCGGTTACAGATGAAGACTTTCTCTTTATTCTTCAAAAAGCCGAAGAAAAAGTGAATGCCCGTATCAAAGAGGCTGGTCAGAATACGCTGTTAAGTGTTTCTAAATTAAGAGAGCATTTGAATAGGAATCCTGTATTAAAACAGCTTTTGCCGACAGAATTGGAAAAGCATTTTTCCATTCGTTCCTTGCAGAGCGTTTCACTAAAGAATGATTTTATTGAGAGCTTAAAGAAACAGAATGTGAATATTTCAGAAGATTTATTTCCCATTGAACAGCAATTGGCGGCTTTTGTGGAAAGTGTGGAGCAAAGCTTAAACACGGATTTTCCTATCAAAAAAATGAAGGACGGGGCAGAAAAATCTTCCCATTTGTCTGCTGAGGAAAAGACAAAAGCCGAGCGTGAAACCATTTATCGTGCTGCGGTAATTGATGGTAAAATAGCCGGTATCAGCGGGATTAAGAGGAATATAACAGCAGCCCGCTATGAAGGGGATACCAAAGACGGCAAACGTCACGGCTTTGGGGTTAGCTACTCAGAAAACGGAGCCTTATCGTATGTGGGTTTTTGGGAGAATGACCAAAAAAGTGGTCTGGGTATTTCTTTTCGTGAAACTGATCATGCTGTTCATGTGGCCAACTGGACGGAAAACAAGCCGGATTCTTTTGTTTCCCTTTTTGACACCAAAGGTAATCTGCAGTATAGCGGAACGATACAGGATGGTAAGAAGAATGGAATTGGTATTTCCTATCGCTTAGAAGACGGTTCTGTGTTTGTTGGTAAATGGGAAAAAGGACAGCCCACCGGTTTTGGTTCTGTGTTTGATACTCATGGCCATTTAATTTACACGGGGATGTGGAAAGACGGTCGCCGCAATGGGACAGGCAGTGAATTTAATCAGGACGGCGAAGTGGTCTTTACCGGAGAATGGAAGGACGACAAGCACTATAATGGTGTTTTATATAAGCGTCCAAGGTCTGTTGATGAATAAAAGATAAATATTATGATGGGTTAATTATTGTGATATTTATGTTAAGAAAATACTTTAAGAAAGAGAGGTGAAAAATTTTTCACCTCTCCCTGCAAAAAAATGATTCGTTTTAGAGTAAACTTATTTCATCATTTTGCCGACGTCACCGATAAATTCACTGACGTTTAACATGGCTTTTCCGGCATTCTTTTTGACATTGGTCATGGCTTTACTGTTACGATTGGCAATTCCTGTACCCACTGCGGCAACGGCAGCGCCTACGGCTAAACCGATTCCAACTTTTTTTGCGATGTTCTTACTTTTTTTATACATATAATCAAACCTCCATAATTTCATTGCGGCTCTGAGAAAGAAAAGAACCGTATGCATTTTCATTATTCCCCACCTCCGGAAATCTAGTCATGTAAGCTTATTACTTTTTAGGAAAGGTCTGAATTTTTTGGCAAGCTTAAATATTGTGTTAGTGGAACCCGAAATTCCTCAAAATGCCGGGAATATCGCCCGAACTTGTGCGGTGACAGGTGCCGCACTGCATTTAATCGGCCCTATGGGCTTTCAACCCGATGATAAAAAATTAAAACATGCGGGATTAGATTATTGGCATTTGCTCGATATATCCTTTTATAGTAGTTTGGATGATTTTTTTGAAAAGAACCATGGTAATTTTTTCTTTTTTTCGACCAAAGCGCCGCATAAATATACGGAAATTGTTTATCCTGATAATTGTTACCTGTTTTTTGGGAAAGAATCTGCCGGTTTGCCGGAAAATTTGTTGTTTGAAAATGCAGATACAACCGTGCGTATTCCGATGATGGATGAGGCAAGAAGCCTAAATTTAGCCAATTCAGTGGCAATCGGTACGTTTGAAGTTTTGCGCCAATGGGATTTTCCGGAGTTAACTTGCAAAGGCGAATTGCGTAATTTTGACTGGCGAAAAGCAAAGTCTGCTCATCCGCAGGCAGAATTTCTATAAAAATTTGTCAATAAACTAGAAAAGCAAGAGAAAAAGGCAGAGAATAAGCGAAAATACTTGAAAAAAAAATGAAACTGCGATACAATAACGTTTGGAATTGTGGATTATTTCACAATATGAAATAGGTCGTATATCCATCTGAGAAATCAGGTGGATTTTAGGCGTTTTGCTTTATGCAAAACCCGACTTTATACAAAAAGGAGAGCACCTAAATGAACTATCTGAACAAGAAAACAGTAGAAGATATTGATGTAAACGGTAAAAAAGTTTTGGTTCGCTGCGATTTTAACGTACCGTTTGATGAAAATGGCAACATTGCCGATCCCAAACGTATCAATGAGGCCCTTAAAACAATTCGGTATTTGGTTGAGAATAATGCAAAGGTGATTCTTTGCTCTCATTTGGGCAGACCGAAGGGTGAATTTAACCCCAAGTTCTCTTTGGCTCCGGTAGCAGAATATTTGTCAAAAGCTTTGGGCCAAGAAGTTAAAATGGCCAAAGATGTTATTGGCGAAAGTGCAAAATCAATTGCTGCTTCTTTGCAAAACGGTGAAGTTGAGTTGATTGAAAATGTACGTTTTCACAATGAAGAAACAAAAAACAATCCTGAATTTGCCAAGGAACTCGCTTCTTTAGCTGAAATTTATGTCAATGATGCTTTTGGCACGGCACACCGTGCTCATGCTTCTACAGAAGGTGTTTCTCACTATCTTCCGGCAGTCGGCGGTTATTTAATTAATAAAGAAATCAGCGTGATGGGCAAGGCCTTGCAAGAGCCCAAACGTCCTTTTGTGGCTATTTTGGGTGGTGCAAAGGTTTCTGACAAAATCGGTGTGATTAATAATTTAATTAGTAAAGTAGACACTTTGATTGTCGGCGGCGGTATGGCTTATACCTTTTTGAAAGCAGAAGGCTATGACATCGGTACCTCTATTTGTGAAGAAGAAAAATTGGATCTTGCCAAAGAAACCATGGCAAATGCCGAAAAGAATGGCGTAAAATTCTTATTGCCGGTTGATAATGTAGCCGGTTTGGAATATAAACCCGACACAGAAGCAAAAGTAGTGGATTCTCATCATATTCCCGATGGTTGGATGGGACTTGACATCGGACCGAAAACCACAGAATTGTTTGCTGAAGCGATTCAAAACGCAGGAACCGTTGTATGGAACGGACCGATGGGTGTTTCTGAATGGGAAAAATTTGCCAACGGTACGATTGGTGTGGCAAAAGCAGTGGCTGACAGCGGTGCAATTTCTATTATCGGCGGCGGTGATTCAGCGGCTGCTGTTGAAAAATTAGGTTTTGCCGATAAGATGACCCATATTTCTACTGGCGGCGGTGCTTCCTTGGAATTCTTAGAGGGTCTTGAACTGCCCGGTATTGCTTGCTTGAACGATAAAGACTAAGAGATTAAAAACAAACTTGAAAGCGGGGGATTTGTTCTCCCGCTTTTACATAAAATGATGTGGAGGCTTTGGTATGAATAAACAATTGAGAAAAGCTGTTATTGCCGGTAACTGGAAGATGAATAAGAATCCGCAGGAAACTGTAGAACTAATTCAAGAGATTGCTCCGCTGGTGAAAGATGCAGATTGCGATGTAATCGCTTGTACACCTTATATTGATTTAACCGTTGCGTTGGAGGCAGCCAAGGGAACCAATATTAAAATTGGCGCCGAAAACTGCCATTGGGAAAAATCCGGTGCTTTTACCGGTGAAATTTCTGCTGATATGCTGAAATCAATTGGTGTAGAATACGTCATTATCGGTCATAGCGAGAGAAGAACTTACTTCGGCGAAACCGATGAAACCGTTCAGAAGAGAGTTCGTGCCGCTATAGATGCAGGCCTGACCGTTATTCTGTGTGTAGGGGAATATCTCGAACAGCGTGAACAAGGCATTACCGAGGAGTTGGTTCGTTTACAGACCAAAATCGCTTTGGGCGGCGTTTCTGCTGAAGAACTTAAGAGAGTGATTATTGCTTATGAACCCGTTTGGGCTATCGGTACCGGTAAAACTGCTACTGCCGAACAAGCCAATGAAGTGTGTGCTGTTATCCGTACT
>URPG01000148.1 GCA_900549675.1 uncultured Oscillospiraceae bacterium
GGCATTATTGTGCAGGTTATTTGAAATAATATTTAATAAGTTTTCATAAATTTCTTCCAGATTTTCTAAAGTGTTTAAAATAGAACCGCTGATACGTTCTGACCCCAGCAAAGGCAAAATGCTCTTTCCATTTTTGTAACACGCAACCGAAATCGCATTGATAATGGTGGTATATAGGCTGCGGATTCCAATTTCGGGAACACCCGCAAAAGCAAATAACATATGCTTAATTAAATCCGTAGCACTGCTAATGTCGTTTACTGTTAAAAATTTGCGCAGTGTTTGAAATTTCTCCGGCTGTGATGCCAGTGAAAGGTTCTTTTCAAACCGGGAAAAACATAATACACCCTTTTGAGCCTGTTCTGGCAAAGAAAAACGAATATCCTGTGCCAATACCGCCTCCACATATAAATTCACCGACAATTCTTCACTGATATTGCTGACACTGACTGATAAATTCATTTCAAAGGTGTCTTCCAGCTTGGTTTTAATCTCAATGGCGCAGTTTAGCATTTCTTCCTGTGCTTGTTTCTTTTGCTGCAAATTTGAAAAAAGAATCCCTACCAAAATATTTTCATATTCAATGCTGTTTGTGATAAGGCCCTTTCTCACTCCTGTATCCATTAACAGTTCGTCTATAATATTATGCATTCCATAAAGCAAGGCTTTTTTTTCGAGTCCGCAGGCGGAATGATGTAATTCTCCCATTGGCATTCTTAGTATAATAATTTGGAACCAGTTATTATCCTCGCGAATATACTCTTTCAGCTGCTGCCGGCTCTGCCTATCACCATTTGTAATAAATGTATTCACGGTTTCCTGCAGCTTATGTTCCTTGAGCGTTTTAAGAAAAAGATAGTTATCTTTACTCATATTTTGCTCATCCCGCAATTTTCTCACCTGATAGGTCGCTTTAGCGAGAATTTCTTTCACATCTTCACTTTTAGCCGGTTTTAGCAAATACCCACAGGCCCCCAAAGCAAGTGCCTCTTGCGCAAAAGAAAAATCCGGATAACCGCAAATAATGGCCGATACCAAATGAGGCGAATATTTTTTTGCCTCCCGAATCAAATCCAATCCACTCTTTTCACCCATTTTGATATCTGTCAAAAGAATATCCGGCTGATTGGTTTTAATGATTTCCAAGGCTTCTTCGGCACTTCTCGCCTCCATAATCCAACGGAAGGGAATACCGCTGGCACCGACACTGTAGGAAATACCCTCCAGCGCCAGTTTTTCATCGTCCACAATTAAAATGGTATACATACGTTCAACTCTCCCTTTATATTTCTTCATAAAGCAATTGCAGTTTTACACAGGTATATCGATTTTCTTCACAGCTGATTTCAACGCCGCATTTTTCTTTATAAAGTAATTTAATTCGTTTATTGACGTTGCTGATTCCCATTTCTGTCGTTTGTACAAGCTTATTTTCTGTATCCAGTGGTCTTTCTCCTTTTAGTATGTGATTGACCCGCTTTATTTCCGCTTCGTCCATTCCCCTGCCATTATCCATTACATAAATTTTTAAGAAGCCGTTTTCACGAATTGCGGAAATGATAATTTCATTTTGCCGGTTTTCTTTGGTCCATTGGTCACTGAAACCATGCTTAAAACAATTTTCAACAATGGGCTGTAAAATCAGTTTTGGCACCTTTGCATTTAAAAGCTCTTCCGGCACAGAAACCTTAAAGATAAAGTCTTTATTGTATCGGATTTCTTGAATATGCAGATAGTCCTTCACATTTTTTAATTCATCCGCCAGTGGAACTTGATTGCGGCGCATATCAGCTGAATAACGAAACAAATCACTAAGTGCCAATATCATTTTCTGAGAATCGGCCGCCCCCTCCATGCCTGCGGTTACCGCTATAGAGTTCAAGGTGTTGTACAGAAAATGTGGGTTGATATTGGCGGAAAGTGCCTCATACTGCGCCGAAACATTTTGCAGTTTGGTCTTATATTCTTCTTCTATCAATGTTTTAATGCGGTTTTGCATTTTGATGGTATGTTGTCTTATTTTACCAATCTCATCATTGCGATTAGTCGTTTGATACGATACCGCCGGTTCATTTTCATTAAAATTGTCTAAGATTGAAATAATGGTGCCAATTCGTTTTTTAAAGTTGACATAGAACACAAGCAGCATAAACATCACAAACAAAAAAACAACCAGTAAAACGGCGATAACAATTGAAACACCGTTGCCGGAAAAAAATTTAGGCAAGGGGGTTTCATCAAAAAGAAGCACCATATAAGCGTCCATTTCCGGAATTCTTTCAATCTCAAAAGACAGCGCGCCGTTTTTGTTGCTTCTTTTTGAGAGATTGCTTTCCGACTTATCCGAGAGCAGATATTCTTGAAACACTGCGGCGGCATAATCCTTATACTGATCCTTGGAGGAATAAACCGGCCTGCTGTTTTCCGATTTGCCTACTTGAAATAAATAAGGATAGGCATTCATGTCCGCTTCTGATACTTGATTTTTAGGGAAAAACGCATTAAGGTCAATCCACATCACCTCATAACAAGCAGAACGACTGCTGATACCGGGTTTAGGAATATTAAAATCATTAATGGTTTGCAGCATTAAAAAACGATATTCGCCTTTTACATGGTCATATACAAAGGTATAATATTCATTCTGCATACTGCTGCAAAAATCTTGATACCAAGCTTGCTTTGCCATGTTTTCCCGCAGAGAAAAGTATTTGCCGTCTGTAGGCAGTTCACTGTAGAAAACATATCTTTCAATAAATTCCTGGTCTGCCAAAAGATAGGTCGTGGAATTTATAATGGAAATAAGCTCCGAGCTGACATCTATCATCTGTGAAGGGCTGACATCCGTACGAAAGATATTTTGCCGAATCGTAGGGTTTAACGAAGTCACCTTCATTGCCGTGCGATAACGTTCTACCTGCTGCTCAATTTCTTTGGTAAAGCTCTCTTTCTTCAGTTCATAAGCGGTATCAATATAGCTGTTCATTGTTTTTACGGTACTAAAAAAGAAGGTGACAATGATTAAGCAAGCAAGAGTAATCAGCATAAAAACGATAATCGTCAATGTTCTGAAGGAATCCAATTTTCGTATTAATTTCACTGACAAAACCTCCCTGCCTCTCCTTACGAAACTAATTTAGAATAACATTGTTTGAGGGTGATTTCAACACTTGAAAGAAAAAAATTATTATTTTACTCTAGAAAACAGTAAAATAATTCATAAAATCTATAAAAATAGATGATATAAATTTTGTTATCAATCTGTATAATAAGGGCAAATCAATATGGATTTAAAGGAGGAATCAGCATGTTAAAAGTTGGTATGATTAGCAAGTGGCATGTTCACGCAGAAGGATATGCCAATACAGTACTGAAAACCGGATTGGCAGAAATCACCGCAGTTTGGGATGACAATGAAGAGAGGGGTGCAAAATGGGCAAAAGAATTAGGTTGCGCCTATTACAGCAATCTAGATGAGTTTTTAGCCGACAAAAATGTAGAAGCTGTCGTTTGTGACGCTCCCACCACCCAGCACTATGAAATTCTTAAGAAGGCAGCCTTAGCCGGCAAACACATTTTTACGGAAAAAGCAATGGCTCCTACCGTAAAAGAATGTGAAGAACTTGCCGATATCATCGAAAAGGCAGGCATAACTTTCACGATTTCTTTGCCGCAGCGCACCTCCCCGGTTGCCAGATTCGCCAAAAAAATGATAGACGACGGTAAGTTTGGGAACATTTCACTTGTCCGCATACGGAACGGTCATGATGGTGTGAGTGAAAATTGGCTGCCGGACTATTGGTTTGAGGAAAAAGATACTGCCGGCGGCTCTCTGATGGATTTAGGCTGTCATCCTATGTATATGGCAACTTGGCTGTTAGGTAAGCCAAAGCGAATTTCCTCTTTACTCACACAGCCTTTGGGCTCTAAAGTTGACGAGTCTGCCACTGCATCCATTGAATTTGAGAATGGCGCAGTTTGCACAGGAGAAACGAGTTTTATTTCTTTCCATACCCCCGGTGCTGTTGAAATCTACGGCACAGATGCCACCTTGGTCGCCGTTGGCTCTGACGTTAAGGTATACGCCAAAGACTTAACCGGATACGTCGGTAAAAATCCCATTACACCTGAGCTGCCGGAAGAAATGCCTATTCCGTTGGAAATTTTCATCAAAGCCTGTGCCGAGGGTACCGGAACACCTAAAGATTTTTCAGCTCGAGAAGGTGTGGAACTCACACGTTTGCTTGAAAACGCCTATATCTCAAATCGAGAAAACAGAATAATAACATTATAAAGGAGAGGACTATGTCGATTTCTATCATACCGGAAGAAAAAGAGGAAGTCATGCGTGACGTACATATTGGTATCATCGGCTGCGGCGGAATTGCCAACGGCAAGCACTTGCCTTCTTTATCAAAACTGCCCAATGTAAAAATTACCGCTTTCTGTGATTTAATACCGGAACGAGCCGAAAAAGCTAGAACAGATTTCGGAACGGAAGATGCCAAAGTTTACACCGATTATCAAGAGCTGTTAAAACAAGAAGACCTTGAGGTTATCCACGTTCTAACGCCAAATGCCTCACATTGCAAAATATCGGTAGCAGCACTGCAAAGCGGCCGCCATGTCATGTGTGAAAAGCCTATGGCCACCACCTATCAGGAAGCACTCCAAATGGTGCAGGCAGCAAAAGAATCCCAAAAATTCTTAACTGTGGGGTACCAAACACGTTCACAAACTTCTCATCAGTATGTTCGCCATATGATAGAGCAGGGTAAAATGGGAGAGGTCTACTATGTCAAAGCGCCCTCCATTCGGCGACGGGGCGTTCCGCTATGGGGCGTATTTTTGGACAAAGAACAGCAGGGCGGCGGGCCTATGATTGATATCGGCACACATTCTATTGATGCCGCACTTTCTTTAATCAATAATTATGAAGTGGAAAGCGTAACGGGCTCGGTGTATCACAAATTGTCCGACACAGCCTACCTCTCCAACGATTGGGGCATTTGGAATCCCCAAAAAATGAAGTTTGATGTAGAAGACTCCGCTATGTCATATGTACGGTTTAAAAATGGTGCCACTTTGGTAGTAGAAGCTGCTTGGTTATTAAATTTCGCCGGAGAATCCCATATGACACTTTGCGGTACAAAAGGCGGTGTTGAGTTTTTAGACGACGGCATCCTTCGATTCTGCGGAGAAGAAGACGGTTCTTTCTTTACCAAAGATGTCAAACCCAACAGCACCGCCAGAGATTTATTTAAAGGACAAAACCTTACCTGCGAAGAATATGAAGCCAAACAATGGATTTATAGTATTGTTCATGGCATTCCTCCTTTGACAAAACCGGAAGAGGCTGCTGTGGTCACGCAAATTATAGAGGCCACCTATCGTTCCGCGGAAGAAAAAAAGACAATTTATTTTTAAAGCAAGCACTTGTACTGTATACATGACCGATGGAAAAGAGAGAAACAATTTGTTCCTCTCTTTTCCTTTTTGTTTATTCATAAAACTTATTTGCTTTTCTCCGCAATTTCTTTGCCGAATTGTTTACAGGCCGCAAGTTCTGCCTCATCAGGTACCCATAAAGAACGGTGCCCTTTATGGATCATAGCAAACCCCGCACTTTCCAAATCCTG
>URPG01000149.1 GCA_900549675.1 uncultured Oscillospiraceae bacterium
TTGTCTGTGATTCTTATCCAGATATGCTTGCATATCTGCTAAACTGTAATTGCTATCAATTATATTTTCACGTGGGTATGGGGGACGTAATCCCCATCAAGGTCTGCTACTCGTAAGTAATACAAAATTGTCAAAATGACAATACTGTAATACACGGGTGGATCTTGCTATGGTTGTAACATGTTCATTTATACATTAATAGGCCCAAATGGGCACTTTCACCATTTGAGCCTATTTATTGTATGTCTTTCAAATGATAGCTTAAAAAGCAGCTGTCTAGACTGTATGTTTTTAACATAGAATTGATTTTATGGCTGACACGGTATTTATCCATAGTATCATTGCATCATTTTTCTTTCGACATCAGAATTATCAGTCATTCAATTCACATAATCCATTCTATCGCTTAATAAATTATACTTTCTTTTTCGCTCATGGTCATGAGACTTTTTTCGTTCAAATTGTACGATTATATTTTTTCCTGTTTTCGGATTGTATGGAACCTTCGCGAGGCCTTTCTTCCTCTCTTCGAACTTCCAGTTACACCAACTCCCATACTATTTTAGATAAGTTGGTATATTGTTTGGTTTTACCATTCCGTTTTCCTCCTTCTGTTGTACTCACCAGTGAAAGGACATTTGCTGCCGGTTTAAGAACCGATTTTTCAAGTATGAAGGCTATTTTAACAAAAGGAAACAAAAATCCTCCAAATCGTAATGTCCGGAGGATATGAATGTTGCTATATTGTAATTTTTACCTAGTAGATATTTTCACGTATTCGTGATAAAATAGAAGGCAGTTATTGACGATAGTTTATGGAGGAAAAACATGGCTATTACATATAAGAAGCTATTTCATTTATTGATTGATAGAGAAATGACACCGGCGCAGCTTCAGAAAGAGGCTGGCTACAGTGCCAATATATCCACAAGGCTCCGCCGTGACCACTATGTATCACTGGAGTCTATGGAAAAGATATGTCGTGTGCTAAATTGCAAGGTAGATGATATTATCGAATTTGTACCAGATAAGGAGGATGAGAACGATGGCTAATTTATCGCAAGAGAAACGTCAGCGCATGCTGGCATTCCTCAAAACCATCCGTGAAGAACATAAAGACGATGACAAGGTGCTCATTGCCCTCGGAGAAATTGAGAGCGAATTAAACGCAAAGAAATACGGCCTCGTGTGGGAACGCCACGAAGAAGCCGTTGATATACAGATGAGGGATAACGTTCCCGTATTTACTGAATGCGTGGATAAAGAAATCACCACTACCAAAAGCGGTGTCAATTTTCTTCTTGAAGGCGATAACCTTCATAGTCTCCGATTATTGGAAAAGACCCATACTGGAAAGATTGACGTTATCTACATCGATCCACCGTACAATACCGGCAGCAAAGATTTCACTTATGATGATGCATTTGTAGATTCGACTGATGCCTATAGACATTCAAAATGGTTATCATTCATGGAACGTCGACTACTATGCTTGCAACGGTTGCTTTCTGATACCGGTGTAATCTTCATAAGCATAGGCGAACAAGAAGTTTCAAATCTGAAAATACTTTGCGATGAAATCTTTGGAGAACAGAACTTTATTACAATATTCTCTCGCCAAATGAAATCAGGCGGTGCAAAGGGCAAGTTTTACACGCCGAATATAGATTATATTCTTACCTATGCTCAAAATATTGAACGCCTACCGAACTTCCGGGCAATAATGACTCAAAAGCAGATAGATACATTTTATAACAAAACAGAGACCGAAGGAGTCCGTGCCGGTGAAGTGTATGGCGAGGAACGTTTATTCAAAGCCAGCTTGGATGCCAGACCAAATCAGCGATATTACATCCAATGTCCTGACGGCACTTTTGCAATTCCTCCTGGGAAAAATTTTCCTGAACACCTTGTTGAAGGAGAAACTGTACTCCCCGGCGCCGGTGATAAAGTATGGAAATGGATTTACCCTAGGTATCAGCAAGAATTAGCCGCTAACAATATCGTATTCAAAAGAACAAAAACTTCTGGCCTTGTTGATGAACACGGAAATCAGAGTGCTTGGAATATCTACAACAAGCTATGGTTGAGTGAACAGCAAAATAAAGGGGTCGTTCCTTCAAACTTTATTACAGAATTTGAGAATCGACAAAGTGCTGCCGAAATGAAAAAACTGGGCATAAACTTTACATATGCCAAACCAGTAAATTTGATAAAGTATTTGCTCACAGTTTCAAATCAACCTTCAAATATAACCGTTTTGGACTGCTTTGCAGGCTCCGGAACTACCGGTCACGCAGTACTGAAACTCAATGCAGAAGACGGAGGTAATCGCAGATTCATTCTCTGCACAAATAATGAGAACAACATCTGTGAAGAGGTCACCTATGAACGTATCAAACGTGTCATCGAGGGATATGGCGATACAGAAGGTATCCCAGCCAATCTGAAATACTACCGCACCGATTTCGTCTCCAAGGACTCTGATTCTCTTACCGATGAGCTGCTTGACCATATCAAGGAAATGATTCAGCTAGAGCATGGCATCAAATTAGACGGCAGCCAGTATATCATGGTGCTTACCGATGAAGAGGCAGATGCATTAGAACAGCACTGGGATGAATATAAGGATGTGAAAGCTCTGTATGTTTCCAGAAATGTGTTATTCACCACAGAGCAAAATATGCTATTCGGCGATGTTGACATCCATATTATCCCGGATGACTACTTCAAATTTGAATTGCAGGAGGTGGGCGAAGCATGGTAACTTCCGGATTATCCATAAAGCTGTTTGATTTTCAGGAAAAGGCCGTTATCAAGCTGATTGACCTTACTTCCAAGAAAGACAGTAAACAAACAATTATTATGAAAGCACCGACCGGTTCCGGCAAAACCATCATCCTCATCGATTATGTGGATACCTATCTTACCAACGTCAGTGCTAATACTGCTTTTATCTGGCTCTGCCCCGGCAAGGGCAATCTTGAGGAACAGAGCCGTGAGAAGATGATGAAGTTCGCTCCGGGCAGAGCAACACAGAATCTGTTCGATGCACTGCTGAATGGATTTACACCCAGCAGCACAACATTCATCAACTGGGAACTTGTAACAAAACGTGGTAACACAGCCATTCGTGATAGTGAGCGTAAGAATCTCTTTGATCGTATTGCTGATGCACATCGTGCCGGTGTGGAATTTATCGTCATTATTGATGAGGAGCACTCCAACAACACTGCCAAGGCAAAGACTATCATCGATGCTTTTGCGTCCAAGAACATTGTTCGTGTCAGTGCTACTGCTATTGAAAATAAGAGATACGAGTTCTTTGAAATCGATGAAGTAGATGTTATCGACGCAGGCCTTATTACCAAGGCTCTTTATGTCAATGAAGGCGTGGTTGACAACACAGAAATTACCGATGATTACGATTATCTGCTCGACCTTGCAGATGCAAAAAGGAAAGCTATCGCTGGCAGATATAAAGAAATCGGTAAAAATATCCGTCCTCTCGTGCTTATACAGTTCCCGAACGGACAGCCAGAGACCATTGCTGCTGTAGAGCAGAAACTGGAGTCTATGGGCTACACCTACGATAATGGCATGGTTAGCAAGTGGATGAGTGAAGATAAAAAGGACTTGCCGGACAATCTAACTAAGAACGATGCTATTCCTGTGTTCCTTCTTATGAAACAGGCCATCAGCACCGGTTGGGACTGCCCTCGTGCCAAGATTCTCGTCAAACTGCGAGAAGGCATGAGCGAGAGCTTTGAGATTCAGACCATTGGCCGAATTCGCCGTATGCCAGAGGCAAAGCACTACGAAGATGACCTCTTGGACTTCTGCTACGTCTATACCTTTGATGAGAAATACAAGGCAGGACTTCTCTCCAATATGGATAAGGCCTACGAGACTCGCAGATTGTTCCTCAAGGAAAAATGCAAGACCTTCACCTTAGAAAAGGAAATCCGTGACTTGGATGTCGGCAGTCTGGGTGAGCGTAATGTTCTGAATAAAATCTATGATGCTCTGGTGAAAAAATATAATCTGTCCACAAGCACCACAGATAATAAACTCCGCTTTATGGCAGCAGGTTATCAGTTCGGTGACGAAATTATCGGTCATGCTTTGTATGGTGAATATGTCCGCACCGATATGGTCGCTGAGAGCACTACCTACTACACCACACGCAAGCGTGTGAATACCCACAAGCATGGCATTGAGCTGCTCCACTCCGTAGATGCCATTAAGAGCACCATCGGCATGCAGTCTGCCAAGGTAAAAACAATACTGGAGCGTCTGTTCCGTAGGGGTGGTTCTTCCTATAAGAAGCTGTTGTTACTGGATACCTCAGAATTTTACGCATTTATCATCAATAACGAGCACAGACTCAAGGAAGAATTCCGTGAAGTGACTGCAGATATGAATACGCAGATGACTCTTCCTCTCAATCCGAAGAAGTCAATCTTCCATATTCCGGAGCAGGACTTCTATAAGTACGACCCGGGTGTAAAGAATGAAGTGGAATACCTGACCAGCGCATACCATGATTATACTTCCGGATATGCCACAAGCCTTGTTCGTAGTACATCGGAAATGCTATTTGAACAATTCTGCGAAAGCCGCGATGATATTGAATGGGTCTACAAGAACGGAGACACCGGTCAGCAATACTTCTCCATCGTATATAGGGATGGGCTTCAGAATCAGTGGCTCTTCTATGCTGACTATATAATTATGAAAAAAGACGGCACTGTCTGGGTTATTGAGACCAAGGGTGGCGAGTCCAAAGGCAAGGACAAGAACATCGATAGGCAAATTGAGAACAAATTCAATGCATTCAAGAACTATGCTACGGAGCATTCCCTCCATTGGGGATTTGTTCGAGACAAAGACAATCAGCTTTATATTAACAATACAGAATTCGCACATGATATGTCAGATGACCATTGGGCGCCACTATCACAGGAATTCTAATTTTCAGGGCAGTAGATAATCATTTCTACTGTCCTAATTTTATCGTAGGCACTACTTCTTGGCAAAACGTCAAGTTTGCAGTAGGATGTAAATAACCACGAATAGGTTGGTAATCAAAGGAGGAATTCACATGAGTAAGGAGTTAGGCAATCGCATATCCATCTTATTGAAAAAACAAATCATGAAGTTGTTCTTGAAATCGGATATCACCACGAAAAAAGTCTCGGCCATGGTGACATTCTGCATGTTCATGTTCACAATACACCCGGAGTCGAACATCACGGACAAGCAGATAAGTTCGTAATTAAACCCGGACATCCACTATATGAAAAATACAAAAAATTATTCAAGGGGGGGGTAAGCAATGATTGGTAATACATTATCAGAATTCGTAGATGATATTCTCACTATGGGTGGGCCAGAAAAAGAATTTCTCTTCCGTGGAAAAAAATATATGCTACAGTGTCAGAAATATGAAGCAAATCCATCTCTTACGGAACTAGTTATTTTCGAGTGCTTCGGCGATGAGAACTATATTTTTCACTGTCTTGGAAAAGATTTCCGAGAGTGCTTTGAGCAATTTGAGAAAGCTACCATTTTTGACGGAATGACCATCTATGATGCGGAATCCGAAATAGAAGTTCTTTTTGGCTAAGGGAATGG
>URPG01000150.1 GCA_900549675.1 uncultured Oscillospiraceae bacterium
TAATTTAATCAAATATTTTTTGAGGAGTGCAATTTCATCAAAGCCAGTTGTACCATAAAATGCATCCGCAATACTACCGGCAATACAGGCCACCGTATCCATATCACAAGCCACGCTCATGACATTACGGATACAATCCTCCCAATTATCACTTTCAAAAAAACAACGGATCGCCAGTGGCATTGTTCCGCTGGCCGTCGTATCAAATTTTGAAAACGGACGATACAAAAACAAAGGTTTATTGACCCGATAGCCATAATTTTTGACATATTTTAAGAGCCCTTTTTTGGTTTCACCGTGCCGGGCCAGATAAATCATACCGGCTGTCACTTGGGCCGCTCTAATTCCCTCCGGGTGGTTATGGGTACATTCAGAACTTTTAGCCGCTTCACGCTCAACGCGCTCTAATGTAGAAAAATGCTCACCAATAAAGCTTACCCGCATGGCAGAACCATTGCCATAACTGTTATACCCCTTTGAGGAACCCCTCATCACCCAATTTCTAAACATATTGCCGTAGCCCGCTTTGGGGTATCGTTTTGCGAAACTGGAGTAGGCTCGTGCATAAGAATAACCTGTTATCACAGCATATTTAGTGGCAATGGTCAAAACAGTATCATCCGTATAACGGCTTAAACTGTCAAATAGATTCACCGTTTTATGATTAAAACCTTTCGGACGGCTGAATTCATACATAGAGCCTGCAATATCACCCAAAATTGCTCCATACATAACGCTATTTCCCCCAATTAATGTTGGCTTTCAGTATAACATTTTCAGGCAAAGAATTCTAGATATAAGCCGATATTTTATTGATTTTTCTTAAAATGGTTTTTAATTTCATGTTTTTAGGTATAAGGCTTAGGTTCAAAACAGATATGATTCTTACTTTCATTTTTCAGAAACTGACTTTACATTCGATGAAAAGATGATATAATATATATTGTATTTAGGCAAGGAAATAAATCCCATTTTGGAAAGGATTGAATGGAAATGAAAAAAATTTATCGTTGCAGCGTTTGCGGCAATATCGTCGTACAAATTCACGAGGGAGGCGGAGAACTCGTTTGCTGTCATCAGCCTATGACTCTTTTAACGGCCAATACAACAGATGCCGCTACTGAAAAGCACGTTCCTGTCATTGAACTCAATGGCAATAAGCTTGTCGTTAAAGTTGGCGATGTAGAACATCCCATGACCGCAGAACACTATATTCAGTGGATTATGGTTGTACAAGGCGAACATACACAGAGAATTGAACTTACCCCTGAGGATAAGCCAACCGCTGAATTCACTGTAAAAGAAAACACACCTTTTGTTGTTTATGAATACTGCAACTTACATGGTTTGTGGAAAGCAGAAAGCAAATAAAATACTGAACAAAAGACCTCTTTGCACATTGTGTAGAGAGGTCTTTTTCTATTCTATTCCGTGCTCTTTTTTAGTATTTTTTTGATTTTTAGCAATTATTATGAAACGATGAGAAGTAGCCTCTATCTTCCCATATTTTTCTATTCTATCTTGAAGCCGTAACAATTTTTCATATGCATTTTCTACGCTGAAGCCGGGGTATTCCCATGGAATACGTTTGACATAATAGCACAGTGCTCCTACGTCAAAAAATCTTATTTTGGGGTAGCTTTGATTTTGATACATCAGCCGAAACCCTGCCTGTGTGAAACGCTGTGATTCATTTTCTAAATTATGGCGGGGAAATTGAGGATTAAAATGGTCACACAAAAAAGAAGATAACTCTCTGGCATTGCTCCCCCCTACTTGCTGTGTGATAAAAAAACCATTTGGCTTTAGAACCCGCTTGATTTCTTCGATTTGGTAGGCGCCATGACGATTGATGACAACATCAAACTGATTTTCTGCAAATGGTAATATTCCGCCGCTGTCAGCTTTCACCACTTGAATTCCCAAGGGTGCCAGCCACTTTTGGCAATGTTCCACATTGGGCGGGTAAGATTCCGTCACAGCTGTTAAAGAATAAGGATGCTGTAAAGAAAGCAGAAATTCTCCGCCGCCTGTATCCATATCCAATAACTTCACTTGCGGCTTTAAAAAAGCTTTCACCTTCTCCTCATAACACCAAGGAAGCATTTCCTCTTCATAGCGCCCTCTTAAATATGAAAAATCCCATCCGGTAAATGGAGCATTTTCTTCTTGTTTCCATTGCGTAAACCAATCTTTACTCATGTATTTTTATCCACCTGATGAAATTGTTTGAGATTACCTGTTTTTTCACTTCTTTTTTTCAGTTCGGCGGCAACTTCTTGATAAGAAATACCTTCATTTGCCATTAAAACAGTAAGGTGATACAGCAAATCACTAATTTCTAAGATTGTTTCTTGGTTATCACCGTTTTTGGCGGCAATGACAACTTCACTACATTCCTCACCACATTTTTTTAGAATTTTATCTAGACCTTTTTCAAATAGATAACAAGTGTAGGAGCCCTCTGTCTTATTTTGTTTTCTTTGCAGAATGGTTTCATACAAGCTTTCTAGAACATCCATAGAATTCCTCATTTATTCCTAAAATTTTTTAATCTTGATTTTTTATGATTTCTTTAAAGAAACAGCTGGTGCGTCCGGTATGGCAAGCCGGTCCATTTGGCTTAACTTGAATTAAAAGGGTATCATCGTCACAGTCTGCCATAACGCTCACAATTTCTTGTGTATTGCCCGACGTTTCTCCCTTATGCCAAAGCGTTTTGCGGCTTCGGCTATAAAACCAAGTTTGACCAGTTTTCATCGATTTTTCAAAAGATTTCCGATTCATATATGCCATCATCAACACTTGTTTGGTGTCTACATCTTGTATAATAGTAGGGATTAAGTCTGATTTCAAAAAATAGCGGTCCAAATTATCTTCAATCTCTGTACGATTTTTAGGAGATTTCAAGGAGATATTCTGGGCAAGCACAATTGCTGCTGACAGATCCAATGTTTTAGAATAAATGGACTTGCCGACAATTGCACCATAAAGTCCTAAATCATGCAGACTCACAATATCCATAATCGTGCTGACACCGCCGCTTGCTATGATATTGGTTTTCACCGCATTATTGATTTTATCCAACATGGCAAGGTTAGGGCCGTTCAGTGTTCCGTCCTTGCTGATATCCGTAAAAATAATATAGGAAGCACCCATGCGGTCAATTTTTTTAGACAGTTCTAAATAATCCACTTCACTTTTATCCAGCCAACCGTCAGAGGCAACCTTTCCGCCCAAAGCATCGATGCCGACAGCTATCTTTTTGCCGTATTTATCAATGGCCCGCTGTACAAAATCAGGGTCATGCAATGCCGCAGAACCCAAAATCACACGGTCCATTCCGGAATCCAAATAAAATTCCACCGTATCCATATCCCGAATTCCACCGCCGATTTCAATCTGCATATCGGTATTTCTGCGAACCTCAAAAATCACCTCATGGTTGCAGGGGCGTTTACTTTTCGCTCCATCCAAATCAACCATGTGCAGCCATCTGGCACCCTGTCTTTCAAATATTTTAGCAGTTTCAACGGGGTCGTTTGCTACGACCTCAGCTGTATTGTAATCTCCCTGAAACAGACGGACGCATTTGCCGTCTTTTATATCAATGGCGGGTAAAATAATCATATTGATGTTTCCTTTCCGTCACTCAAAGTAACCCGTGCTATTCTTGTTCATTTTCGCATTGAATGCATTTTCAATCAGCACAATCCTATTTATTTTCATTTATGTTTGATTCTTCTTCACAATACCCCTTTGGAGGAGAGAACTTTGTCATCTCCTGTCAACTGTACCGCATCTTTTAAGGCATGAGCCACCGCTTTAAACAAAGACTCTATCATATGGTGAGAATTGCTCCCATACCGGCAGGAAACATGCAGGGTAAGCCCGGCTTGAAAGGCAAAGGCTCAGAAAAATTCTTCTGTCATGCAGGTATCAAAATCACCCACTTTTTCTTGCGGGAATTCGGCTTGAAACACCAAAAAGGGACGTCCGCTGATATCCACACTGGCAAACCCCAAGGCCTCATCCATGGGAATAAAAGCAGAACCATAGCGGGTGATTCCGCTTTTATCCGCCAACGTCTTTGCCAGTGCCTGTCCCAACACGATACCGGTATCTTCTACCGTGTGATGACAATCCACGTGCCAATCTCCCACCGTTTTTACAGACAGGCCAAAGCCGCTATGTACCGCAAAAGCTGTCAGCATATGGTCAAAAAATCCCACACCGGTAGAAACCTCAATTGTGCCCCCTTCCAGACACAGTGCAAGTTCAATTTGCGTTTCTTTCGTCTCACGGCTGATTTGTGCATATCGGTTCATGTCCAGCCTCTCTTTCCCTTTAACGTTTATAATATTCTTTTATCACTTCTGTTACTGCATCATTTTCTTTTGGATTTCCGCAGGTAATACGAACCAACCCGCCCACACTGCGAATAGCGATCTTTTTTTGTGCGGCAAAATCCACCAAATCCTGTGGTTTTTCTGTCACTAAAGAAACAAAATTGGTTTCACTTTTTAACAATTCAAATCTTCCTGTTTCCGATTGAACTTCTGTCAGTTTTTGAAATAGACTCTTTTTTGAAGCTATAACGGTCTGCACAGCTTTGTTCATCTTTGTTTTATAGCTAAAAAGCAGTGCCGCCATTTTTTGTGTCATTTGATTGACATTATAGGGTGATTTAGCCGCCTGCAAAATTTTTGTAATTGCATTTTGACAAACAGCAAAACCGATGCGGATTCCCGCAGCTGCCAACGCCTTGGAACAAGTCCTTAGAATAATCAAATTATCATAATCTGCATACTCCTCTAAAAGACTTTGGTCCCAAAAATCCATATAGGCCTCGTCCAAAACAACCAGACAGTTTACGCTTTGCAAAAGGCGCCGTATTTCTTGTCTTGGCACTCCTAAAGAGGTCGGATTGCAAGGGTTGCTGAAAATCAGCAATCTTACATCTTTATTGTTGCAGGTTTCGATGACAGTGTCAATATCCAATTCAAAATTTTTTCTTTTAGGAATCACAATTTCATCCGCCTCTGCTAAGTGACCGTAAAAAGAATACATGGAAAAGTCCGGGGCAACTGTTGCAAAAGAATCACCCTTTTGCAGAAAAGTATTAAAAATCACAGAAATCAATTCATCAGAACCATTCCCTGCCGTAACATCTGCCGCCTGCACGTTATAAAAATCCGCAAAAGAACGACATACCTCTCCTGCAAGTGCATCCGGATAGCGATTCAACAAAAGCTTATGAAAATCATGGGTAAATTCATCTAATATCTCCTGCGGAATTTTCAAAAAAGACTCATTGGCATCTAAACGGATTTCATAAGAATTCTCATTCGGATGATACGGCTTTAACGTTTGTATCTTTGGGTTCCACTTCATTTCAGCCCTCCTGTTTGCGAATACGTATAGCATGTGCGTGTGCGGTTAACTCTTCGGTTTCCGCCAGACAAATGATATCATCTGCCGCTTTCAGCAGTTCTTCACGCGGATAATAGATAAAGCTCTCTTTCTTCAAAAAGCTGTCCACTGAAAGAGGCGAGAAAAATCTTGCGGTGCCGCC
>URPG01000151.1 GCA_900549675.1 uncultured Oscillospiraceae bacterium
ATTAAAATAGCGTAAATCATATTCACCTCGAAAGATTAAAAATTAAGTGTATTATTCTGTTTTTAGTATAACACTATCAGTGCAATATTGATAGTGCTATAAAGTGTCTGCATGCCGATAGAATTCACAATTCTTTTATAATTCTTATATACGGTTGACGGTGCCGTGTATCGCCCTATCTTATTAATAAATATAGCGCATGTATCTTGCCAAGTTCAATTTGATTTTGTTATACTTGGTTAGCTTTTAACTGATATTCGGTTGGCTTGGCTTTCTATGTGCTTTAAAGTTTGCATGACAGAGAACGAGGACACAGGCATAAGTGAGCGTAAATTATCATTTTTAGTAGGTAAAAGCGTATAATGATTGCCACCGCGGGATGTCACTCGCTATGTATTGAAACAAACGAAGTTCAGGGTAGCCGTCAAGCAACAACTTCTACACCCACCTGAATTTGTTCGGCAGTATGGTTTATCTTTTCATAGGGTTTTGTGTGATATTTTTTGTTTTGGTTCTAGGAACAATTTAAACCTCCTATAACACGGAACAGGCTTTCTGGACATTACTAATAACCTCGTTTTCGCAGTCGGCGCCAAAATTCAATCCCATTAAGGTCTGCGCTTTTTAGCATATTACGGATGAGTTTCAATTTTTCTGTATGTTGGTGTAGATGACTGTGAGGTTTACATGAATGACAGATTAGTGATTTTATGCTGTCATCATATCTTGTTTTCTAAAAGTAACGATTCTATTGTATTTTTGACTGACTCCATATTTTTGCGGGTATTTCATTAGTGATTCTCTATACTACGTATCTTGTGTCACACGCGCCATTCTATCTTTATTTTTTTTATTTGTCCAACATCTATTGTATTCCTACCGTTACAGGTTTACGGTTTAAATACAGTTTGTTGACTGATCTTCTTATCAATGTTATAGTATGAATAACCATATGGGTGTAAGGAGGTCCTGTTATGCGTCAATGTATGGACTGTGAGAATCTACACAGACGATTAAATAAAATTATGGGACAAATAAAGGCCATTGATAAAATGGTTGAGGAAGATGTCCCCTGTGAAGATGTCCTGATTCAAATCAACGCAGCTAAAAATGCTCTGCACAAGGTAGGGCAGGTGGTACTGGAAGGTCACTTAAACCACTGTGTTCGGGAAGGGATTGAACACGGTGATGCAGACAAAACCATCGCGGACTTTGCAAAGGCAGTGGAACATTTTTCAAGAATGAGTTAACTTACAAAAAAAGAGAGGTTGTTTTCATTGCAACCTCTCTTTTTTTATTGACAAATTATACCCATGGGGGTATATTATACTTATACCCCCATGGGTATAAGAGAGGAGTGTGTACCTTGATAAGTTTTCTGAAAGAGGAAGAAAAACGAACCATCTTTTTTCTCATTGTTTGTTTACCAGCACTGATTCTTAGCTTTATTCATGTGAATAGTTTGCCTTTTGACCCTGCATGGATTGCTATTGTTCTCTGCGGTATCCCCATTGTAAAGGGAGCTGTTGTAGGGCTGGTTACGGAATTTGATATTAAAGCGGATGTTCTTGTTTCCATCGCGCTTATTGCCTCTGTCGTCATCGGGGAAATATTTGCCGCAGGAGAGATAGCCTTTATTATGGCTTTGGGTGCTTATTTGGAGGAGCGTACAGTTGCCAAGGCACGGACCGGAATCGAAAAGCTGGTACATTTGACACCTGCGACAGCAAGAGTGGTGAGGGATAATCAAGAGTCTATCATCCCTGCGGAAGAAGTGCGGCGGGGAGATTTCTTACGTGTACTGGCAGGCGAAACTATCGCCGTAGATGGCATCATAGTGAAGGGGCAAACCTCCATCAATCAATCTGTTATGACGGGAGAACCTCTGCCTGTAGATAAATCCGAGGGCGATGAAGTATTTAGTGGTACCGTCAATCAATTTGGTACCTTTGATATGGTGGCGCAAAAGGTTGGCGCGGACAGTTCTCTCCAGCGCATGATTCGTTTGGTAGAATCCGCCGATGCAGGAAAAGCCCAAATTGTCGGGATTGCTGACCGCTGGGCAACATGGATTGTTGTAATTGCTCTTTTAGCGGCGGTAATTACATGGTTTTCCACCCATGAAATCATCCGTTCCGTAACCATTTTGGTTGTGTTTTGTCCCTGTGCACTGGTACTGGCAACTCCTACCGCCATCATGGCCGGAATCGGAAATGCCACGAAATTTGGCATCCTGATTCGTGAGGGCGACGCATTGGAGCGTCTGGCACAGGTTAAGCAAATAGCCTTTGACAAAACCGGTACGCTTACCTATGGCAAGCCTGCGGTTGCCGCTATCCACAACATTTCTCCTGACATAGATGAGGCTGAATTGCTCAAATTGGCGGCTTCGGCAGAACTGCGCTCGGAACACCCTTTGGGCAAAGCAATTGTAGAGGAATACAAACGGCGTTTCAAAATCCAGCCACCGCAGCCCGAGAATTTCACACTTTTGGCAGGGCGTGGTGTAGCCGCACAATTGAAAAACGTGAGCATTCTTGCCGGGAATGAATTGCTTTTGACAGAGCATGATATTGAACTGCCCGAAACAATCCTGTCTGCCGCAAAGCAGGCAAAGTTGAAAGGAAGTACGGTTATTTATCTGGCAAAGAATAAGCGGGCCGTTGGAATAATTGCCTTGTCGGATACGCTGCGTCCTGATGCCCCGCAGACCATATCCGCTATTCATAAAACCGGAATAAAGACCGTATTACTGACTGGAGATGCCCCTCAGGCGGCATATTATATGGCACAAATTGCGAATATTAAGGACATACAGGCCGAATGTCTGCCGGAAACCAAACTGCAAAAGATTCATGATTATCAGCAAGCCGGTGAGCCGGTCTGCATGGTTGGTGATGGTATCAATGATGCTCCGGCTCTAAAAGCAGCACATGTAAGCATTGCCATGGGTGGAATCGGAAGTGATATTGCCATTGATGCTGCCGACATTGCACTTGTGGGAGATGATATCAAGGAAATCCCCCATCTTTTACAACTATCAAAGAAAACGATGAAAACCATCAAAATCAACCTTATCGCTTCTATGACACTGAATTTTATTGCAATTACGTTGGCCATCACCGGTATTTTAAATCCGGTATTCGGTGCACTGGTACATAATTTAGGTTCTGTGGCTGTTATTATTAACTCTTCATTACTGTTAAATTGGAGAAAAACACCATAAAAAATTATTGTCATTCATTCTGTTTATTCTTCCTAAAGCCCAGATGCCTAGGGGAGGTCCGGTCTATCAAAAAAGAGAGTAACCGTTAGAATCTCTATGTCTACGTTAGGAGTGTTACGGATCACTATTTTTTGAAATTGCTCTAGGGATATTAAAGGATAATCTGCAAGATATAAAAATTAAAATCAGTAAGAAGAGGTTACTTCGGTCCTGTATCTTATAAATTTGATAAAGCATTGAATCATCAAATAAAGGTATGTAGAAAAATAGAAAACCGTTCAATATATGAACTCTATCCAAAGATAAAGTCGTATCATCAAAATCAATTTTTTCGTTTCATAATATTTGTCTTTGTCCCAGAAAATTCACTCGAAAATATGCGGGAAATTATCGAGAGGATTCCTTTACCGTTGTCATTATTATAATTTGAGCTTGCTGTTCATTCTTAAAATTACACAGCGACATTTTTTCACCAGCACAGTGGGTAATCATATTCTGTATTAGCTTATTGAGAGTTTGGGTGTAAGCGTTTGCATCTATGCACATGAAAGATTCTGTTTCAGGTATATTAAGTTTATAAACAACATGGTTGCTTTCTAAAAAAGTATCCAATGGGTTGCTGTATAGGGAAAATTTCATCCTAATTAAAGAGCTCGAAGTGGAAAACCTGTTCTCCGGAATCGGACTGAACTCACCCAATATATCCGACCACAACCGTCAAGGCGTTTTAAGGACACAAAGTTAAGTCAGATAACGGCGCCCGTTTTACAGAAGTGGAAACTTAAGATAGATAAAAAAAGTTGAAATTTAACATGAAAAGAATATATGTCTCATTAAGAGCATTAACCTATCACTCCTTTGATATAAATTCAAAATAATTAGTGTGTTTTCTTTTATGTTTATAATTCTTTATGGAATTTCTTCATTAAATGGTAACATAAATAATGTCCGTTTTCTGTTTTAATTCTATGATATTCTATGGGAACATAGCCTCGGTGAACATACATCTCATATGCGGGAAGGGATGCATCCAAACGTATCTCTGTGTAGTCATTAAAAATCATTTTTTCCAGTTCATTCATCATAGCCGTTCCATATCCCTGCTTTTGATATTGTGGGAGAACAAACAGTCTTTTTATTTCGTTTCTAACGATACTCCCAGTTCCAACAATTTTATTATTGTTTTGAATTAAATAAATTTCGCCATGAATGATTGCTGTTTTAATTGCATCATCAGAATGGTGCGCAATAAAGAAATCTACTGCACCTTTGGGATAATAATAGGGATATATGGTTTGTATTGTGTTTTCAATAATCAACCTTGTTATATCGAAATGTTGATCAAATGCCTTTATCAGTTTCATTAGGTACCTCCAATATAAGTAGTGTGTATTTTCTTGATTCTAGCACAAATAAAATAAAAAGTCATGTATGTGTTTAAATCACCATACATGACTTTAATTTGTGTGATTAGTCAAAATAGATGCAGAATTCGCCATTGCGCACAAAAGAAAATCGTACCCATAAAGCGTGAGTAGGGCTAATATCCGACTTTAAGCCGGTGAAATAATAATAGAAAAGAATTTCTGTATTCATTTCTATTTGGAGGATAAATAACGTGAGTATTCTTCAACAACTATTTTTGTGTTTTCAGAAATAGGTTTTGTGCCATCAACATGTATGACAGGACACACAAGAGTTTTTGCCCATTGCTCAATTCCTGATAGAGAACGTGATGCAACAAAATCAACAAACTTTAAGTGCTGATCGTACATATCACCGCCTTCACGGATACGTTCTCCATGCTGTTCATAAGCTCTTTGTTTTATGCGTTCGATACGAGTTTCAAGTGGCGCTGATATAAATACAGCAAAGTTATACATCGACGATATTTCCTCACCAAAATCTCCAACGACGGCAGAAAGAACAAATGAATCATATTTCTCGATATCGGCAAGCATCAAATTTAAACAGTCCTCACGTGTGCGCTCTACTGTATATGGAATTTCTGACTTTATAAAGTGATAATCTTCAATATCCATATACTTGAGATTTAAAATGCGGGCCAGTTCTCTTCCAAGAGTTGATTTTCCGCTGCCGTTGGCTCCAAAAACAATGATTCCTTTCGACATCCTTACACCTCCAATTTACATAAAAGTCCAAAGAACAAAAACTACCGAAAAAATCTAGTTTATCTGCATGATAAATAAACCTTGAATCCATAATACTACTAAAAAAGACATAGCAATTCCTTGACGGAAAGCTATGTCTTTTTGGTGGACCCTCGGGGACTCGAACCCAGGACCGACCGGTTATGAGCCGGTTGCTCTAACCAACT
>URPG01000152.1 GCA_900549675.1 uncultured Oscillospiraceae bacterium
CCTTTTTCTTTTGAACTGGCCCGCAGAAATTTTAAAAATTCACCCTGTGGTAAAACAATTACTTGTGAAAACTGCTCGCAGTCCAGATGCAAAATTTCTTCTGCCTTTTTTCTTACGACGCTCTCCGCCCCGCTGACCAGCAACTCCCATTCATTTCCGTTTTGGATAAAACATTCATGTCTGTCTTTCGTGACATATTCTTCGCTTCCGCGTTTCAAATGACGATACAATTCACGCCGAAAGCGATATTTTTCCCGTCCCAACTGGAAATCAAACTCCACTTTAGTAGGGATTTCTTCTTCTGCACTGACACATCTCATACTTTTGAAATCACGCCGTCCGCCGGTGGCTCGGCAATATAAAGCAAAGCAGATGGCATCTAAAATCGTTGTCTTGCCACCCCCTGTGGGACCGGAAATCAAAAACAAAGACTCTTCCAAATCATCAAAATTCAATTTTGTGTCCTGCCGATAAGGTCCAAAGGCCTGCCACTGTAACCGAATAGGTTTCATTGTCTTTCCACCTCCCGATTCTCCCAGTTTTTCCTAACAGAACGAAACCATGCCTCTTCTTCTTCTCCAAACTCCACATGGCAAATATCCGATAGAAAAGACTTGAAAATGGTTAAATCGTCTTGTTTTTTATGCTGATTTTCCCGCTGTTGACTTGCCGCCTCTGCCACCCATCGGTTGGTGACAGCCAGTAGGTTTGGATAATATTCCCGCAGACGCTCTGCCGCTAAAAGAATCGGCTTTTGATCCAAAAGTTCCAGTTCCACGTAATCTTCAATTGGTTTTAGATTCTGCTGTAAAAAAAGCCTGCCTTCTTCTATTAAATCTTCAAATTCTCCGCTGATTCTTCTCACAGCTCTTAGCGGCTTTACCGGAATTAACTCATGCGTAAAAATTCCTTTTGATAATTTCAGTTTTACAAAGGATTTATGATGATGCTGCTCGTCCACAGAATAAGTCAGAGGTGAACCCGCATACCTCGCTCTTTCACCGGATTTTTGCGCACGGTGCAAATGCCCCAAGGCAACATAATCAAAATCCCGCCAAATATCCGGTGAAACAGCCCCGCTGCCGCCTACCCAAAGTCCACTTTCGGAATCTGAAGTAAGTGCCCCTGCCGCAAAGCAATGAGAAACCAAAAGCTTGGTGCAGTCTTCCTCAAATTTATCTTTCAGCAATTCTATTGTTCGCAGCATACAGGCAGATTCTCCCCGCAGACTGTCATCATGAAAATAATCTCTGACAACAGCTGTGTCTAGATACGGCAATAAAAACACTTGCAGTTTCTCTCCGTCTTTTTCCAATTCCAACGGAATTTGTGCATCATCTAAATTGGTGGCGATGTAGATGCCGTTTTGCCGCAGCATTTCCTTGCCGATTGCCATTCTTTCTGCACTGTCATGATTGCCTGCAATAACTGCCACAGGGATTTTTTTTCGCGCCATAGCAGTCAAAAAGCGGTCAAATAGTTCAATTGCCTCTGTGGGTGCAATCGGTCTGTCATAAATATCACCGGCTATGATAATTAAATCCGGAGATTCCTCTTCAATTTGCGGCATAAATACCTGCTCGATGAAAAATGTTTGATCTGCCAATAAGCTGCGTCCATAGAGCATTCTTCCCAAATGCCAATCTGATGTATGAAAAATTTTCATGTTCTCTCCTAATTTTACTTAGTCCATTAAAATATGCTCGTATAATAATTTTAAGAAATTACCCCTTTAAAAGTCAAGACAAAAATTGTATAATAGAAATAGTCACAAAGTCACGCTTTGTGACTATTCCATTGCATGAAATACAGATAATAGAATCTGATTGAAAATAAAAATATATTAAAGTAAATAGGAACAGGTGACGTCATGAAAAAAATTTGCTCTTTTCTTCTTTCCATAACCATTCTATTCAGTGTTTTTCCTTTAACAGTTGGTGCAGAGGGCTTTCCCTATCAATTTGAAAACGGAAAACCCTATTCTGAATCTATATTAATGTTAAATGCTGACACTAACACGGTGGTCTATTCGTTGGAAGCTGATAAACCCCGCCCTATTGCCTCCCTCACTAAGATTATGACTTACGTTGTTGCCTATGAAAATATACCCGATATTGAAAATACCGTTATCACTATTCCCGAAAGCATCAGTAAAGAATTAGACGGTACTTACAGTTCTCTTGCCGATATTGAAGTCGGTGAAGAATTAACCGGTCTGCAATTATTAAATTTAATGATGGTTCCCTCCGGCAACGATGCCGCTTTGGCACTGGCTACTTATGTGGATTCTCTCAAAATTATGCCCTCTTCTTTACAGGAAGCCACTGCTGAGAATTCAGAAAAACCCAACGCATCGGAAAGCACCCAAAAACAAGCGGAAACACCACTTACCTTTGTTGATTTAATGAATCGCAAAGCCGAAGAGCTCGGCTGTACCAACACCCATTTCATGAACCCCCATGGTCTTCATGACCCTGAGCATTACTCTACGGCACGTGACATGATGAAAATTGTCCAGTATGCCCGCAGCCTGCCCAATTTCACAAAAATCACCGGTCAAACCTATTACCAGCTCTCCCCCACCAATAAAAGGCAAGATCCAAACCCGGTTTACTCTACCAACCGTCTTTTACTGCAAAACCAAGACCCAGATTATTACTATCCCTATGCCACCGGTATTAAAACCGGCTCTCTCAATGAATCCGGATACTGCCTTGCTTCTTCTGCTGTTCGTGACGGCTATACCTATCTAATTGTTGCCTTGGGAAGTCCGTATATTGACGCTGAAGGGAACCAAATTCACAATAGAGGTGAAATGCTTGATTCGCGTGAACTCTATCAATGGGCCTTCTCCAAATTGGATTTAAAAACAGTGGCAGAAAGCGGACAGCTTATGGCTGATATTAAACTCAATTACGCTTGGAAGAAGAATCGTGTGCAATTGGTTTCTGCCGAAGACATCAGTGTTATCCTGCCAAAAGAGGTTGAAATTTCCAGTTTAATCACCACATTGGATATTCCGGAAAGCATTGACGCTCCCATTAAAAAAGGAGATGTCGTAGGCAAAGCAACCCTAAGCTATGCAGATGAAGTGGTCGCGACCGTCCCGTTAGTTACGGCAGAATCGGTTGAACGAAGTGAAGTGGTTCTCACCGTGGAGCAGGGAAAAGCAATTTTCACCTCTACTTGGTTTAAAATCCTTGCCGGTCTTATTCTGGTATTAATCGGAATCTACATTGTCATCACTATTGTACATAATAAAAGCCGTAAACAACGAAAAAGCGTAAGACGCTATCGTGATATGTAGACCAAAAGCTGTCTTAAGGCAGCTTTTTTCTTTTATCTTTCACTTTTTATCCCTAGTTCATCGCTATACCCTTTGTCTGAGAAAACAAGGCACGAATTTCTGATTTCAAAGAATGATACTCTTCTTTTTCGAGGGCGCCCGTTTCCAGAAGCTCCTTAGCACAAATTTGAGATTTTTTTAAAACCTCCATGTCCGTCATCATATCTGCAATTTTCAGCTGCGGCAAGCCGTGCTGACGTTTCCCAAAAAAGTCACCGGGTCCTCTCAGTTTCAAATCGGCATCGGCAATTTGAAACCCGTCGGTAGAGCGGCAGATAATGCGCAATCTTTCCAATGTTTCTTCCTGCTGCGAATCGGACACTAAAATACAAGTGGATTTATATTTTCCCCTGCCGATTCTTCCCCGCAACTGATGAAGCTGCGATAGTCCATATCGCTCGGCATTTTCAATCAACATGATTACAGCGTTGGGAACATCCACGCCAACCTCCACAACAGTAGTGGCAAGCAGTAAATCAAGCCGTCCTTCGGCAAAATCCTGCATAACAGTTTCTTTCTGTTTGGGTTTCATTTTGCCATGTAAAATCCCAATATTCCTATGGGAGAAAAAAGCCTTGACAATCTGGCTGTACTCCGTAATGCTTGCCAGTTCACTTTCTCCCTCTTCAATCAGAGGGCAAACCAAATAACCTTGCCGCCCCTCCTGCAAATGCTTTTCAATATAGCCAAATGCACGTCTTCGTTTAGAAGAGTCAATCAAATAGGTTTCTACCTTCTGTCTGCCGGGAGGCAGCTCATCCAACACAGAAATATCCAAATCACCATAAATCATGAGTGCCAATGTACGGGGAATCGGTGTGGCACTCATCACCAGCAAATGAGGGTGAAGGCCTTTTTGCGCCAAGGCAGAACGCTGCGCCACGCCAAAACGGTGCTGTTCATCGGTAATCACCAAACCCAAATTATGAAATTCGACCCCCTCACTAATCAGTGCATGCGTACCAATCAGTAACTGGATTTCGCCTTCTTGCAGTTGACGGATGATCTGTTTTTTTTGTTTGGCTGCCACAGAGCCTGTCAGCAGTGCCGTTTGAAATCCGCTTTTTGCAAGTAAGTGTGACAAAGATTCATAATGTTGTTTCGCTAAAATTTCAGTGGGAGCCATTAAAGCCGCCTGCATTCCCTCTTGCATAACCGCATAGCACAGTGCCGCCGCCACCGCTGTTTTACCACTGCCAACGTCACCCTGTATCAAACGGTTCATCGGTGTTTCACCCGCCATGTCTGCGATACTCTCTCGAATAGCACGCTCTTGCGCTCCTGTTAAACGAAAAGGAAGCAGACGAGCAAACTCATTAGGAAATTCATTTACAATTGGGTGAACATTTTTCTTTTTCCTCCGATTTTTCATTTTCATCAAACCAAGTTGTAAAACCAGAAATTCTTCAAACGCGAGTCTTAATCTGGCAACAGACAAATCCTGTTCTGATTGGGGAAAATGAATATTTTCCAAAGCATAGGTCAAATCACAGAGTTTATGCTTTTCTCTCAACCCTTGCGGGAGAGGATCTTCTAAATCTCGCTCTAACAAAGTTAATGCTTGCCGAACAGCATCAGCAATCAGCCGGCTTGACAGGCCTTGTGTCTGTGGATAGACAGGAACAATCGGCATAACTTTTTTATTGGGTAAAAAATCGGGCGACGCCATTTCTCTTATTCCAAACCCGCCTGTCACTTTGCCGCGAAAAACATAGGTTTGACCCGCGTACAACAGACTTTTTATGTATGGATTATTAAAAAAAGTAAGCTTTATTTCTCCGCTTTCATCGGCAGCGGTTGTCTTATAAAGTGTCATACCGCCGCGAATCCTTTGTTCTGTGGGCGTAGAAAGAATCTGCGCTTTTATTACATTCACTTCGTTTAATGCACTTTGTTCAATCCAAACCGTTTCACTCCAATTTTCATAGTTTCTCGGATAAAACCGCAGTAAATTACCGACCGTAGATACACCCAGTTTAGCAAACAGCTCTGCCCTTTTTGTCCCTACTCCTTTTAAGCTGTCAATCGGTTTTTGAAACACAGAACACATTTTATTCCTCCTTTCCGGCAAATTTCTAGCTTATAAAAAATCGGTTTTCATAAAACAAAGAGCCAATCGCCCTTGCTAAAACAGGGGAGATTGGCCCGTATCTTTATACTTACACTGTTTCCGATTCTACAGAAATAATGAAATAGTATATCGGCTGACCAC
>URPG01000153.1 GCA_900549675.1 uncultured Oscillospiraceae bacterium
TGCAGATCTAAATCTGCGGCGGAAATATTTTTAAATTCTTTTTCTTCATAAGTCCGTAGCATTTTCAATGCAAATTCATCAATATCATCTTTTAAGCAGAGAATTTCATATCCTTTTTCTGACACAGCATCAGCCTGCGGCAGCTGTAGAACTTTTTCATAGCTTTCCCCTGCACCGTAGTAGATATATTTCTGATCCTCCGGCATACGGGAAACATATTCGGCAAGTGTAACCAATTTCTTTTCAGTAGAAGAGTAGAACAGAACTAAATCTTTCAGTTCATCTTTATGCAGACCATATTTGTCATAAATACCAAATTTCAACTGCAAACCAAAACTTTCAAAGAATTGAACATATTTTTCACGGTCATTTTGCAGCATAGATTTTAACTCTGAAGCAATTTTCTTTTCAATCCGTCCCGCAATTAATTTCAGCTGACGGTCATGCTGGAGCATTTCTCGGGAAATATTCAGTGACAAATCCTGTGAATCTACTAAACCTTTCACAAAGCTGAAATGATCCGGCAGTAAATCGGCACACTTATCCATAATTAAAACGCCGCTGGCATAAAGCTGAAGCCCTTTTTCAAAATCCTTGCTATAATAGTTCATCGGCGGTTTTTGGGGAATAAACAATAAAGCGTCATACGTTGCCGATCCTTCTGTTGAGGTCCGGATGACCTTTAATGGTTCCTGCCAATCCATAAATTTTTCTTTATAGAAGTTATTATAATCTTCTTCTGTCACTTCATTTTTAGATTTTTTCCAAATCGGAACCATACTGTTGAGCGTTTCAATTTCTGTATAGCTTTCATATTCAGGTTCTTTTTCGTCTGTACCCGTGCCTTCTTTCAGGCGGCTTTTTTCCATTTCCATTTTAATCGGGTAGCGGATATAATCTGAATATTTTTTGACCAGAGAAGAAATACGATAACTTTGTAAAAACTCATCGTAATTTTCGTCTTCCGTGCTTTCTTTTAAATACAAAGTAATGGTGGTACCATGTGTTTCTTTTGTGCAGGGCTCAATTTCATATCCCTCTGCACCGGCAGAAGTCCAGCGGTAAGCTTCTTCACTGCCAAACGCCTTTGATTCGACGGTCACTTTGTCACTGACCATAAAAGCAGAGTAAAAACCAACACCAAATTGACCGATGATATCGATTTCATCTTTTTTATCATTCTCAGTTTTAAACTTTAGAGAACCACTATTGGCTATGATACCCAAGTTTGCATCTAAATCTTCTTTTGTCATGCCAATACCATTGTCAGTAATGGTAATGGTTCTGTTTTCTTTATCTAAATCAATTTGAATGTAAAAATCATTGCGGTCAAGACCCGTTTTGCCGTCATTCAGCGCTTGATAATACAGCTTATCAATGGCGTCACTGGCATTTGAAATAAGTTCACGAAGAAAAATTTCTTTGTGTGTGTAGATGGAGTTAACCATTAAATCTAGGATTCTTTTGGATTCTGTTTTAAATTGCTTAACTGCCAATTTCAATTCCCTCTTTCTTAAACATTCTATGATTCTAATTGTAATATAAAATACAGGGGAATTCAACTGATTCCCCCACATTTTAAAAGTTATTCACAAATAGAATTGGCCAAGTGTTTCTCTGCACAAAGCCTGCTTGTTGTTATTTCAATTCCACAATCGTGACGCCGCTTTCACCCTCACCGTAGGTACCCAAGCGAAAACTTTTTACCGCAGTACAGCGTTTTAAGTGCTGCTGAACAGCATTCCGCAATACACCTGTTCCCTTACCGTGAATAATGGTCACTAATCCCACACCCATAAGAGCCGCATGGTCTAAGATAGAATCAATTTCCATAAGAGATTCCTCTACATTCTTACCGCGCAAATCCAATTCTGTGGTTGTTTTTTCCGAAACCTTTTTGGTAACAGTACGATGCTTTGGTATATTTCGCGGCGATTGTTTAACGGATTGACTTTCCATTAACCTTAAATTGGCCAGTTTCACTCTGGTTTTTATAATTCCTGCCTGTACCAATACGGAATCTCCTTTCGGAGTTTCCAAAACAGTGGCCTTTTTATCTATATCAAAGATTAATACATCGTCGCCGACTTTTAACGGTCTTGGCAATTGATAATTTTCATCTTTCTGTCTTTCCCGTACAGGATTGGCAACATCGTCTAAATCTTTAATGCCGGCACGCATTCTTGCCTTTTGTTCCGCTGACAATACTTTGTTTTTCTGCCGCCGCAATTCTTCCATTTCCTGTATTAGGGCCTCGGCTTTCGCTCTGGTCATGGCAACAATTTGTTCTGCATCATGCCTGGCTCTGTCAATTTCTTTTTGAGCCTTTTTTTCTGCCTCTTGCTGTAAGGTCTGTGCCTCTGCTAATTTTTGCTGTGTTTCTTCTTTTTGTCTGCGTGTTTCGCGGAGTTCATTTTCCAACCGTTTACGGCTTTTTTCCAGTTGGCCGACTACCTTTTCAAAGCTATGGCTTTCATCGGAAACCAACTCTCCCGCACGTTCAACAATGACTTTACTCATACCCAAGCGCCTTGAAATCGCAAAGGCATTTGATTTCCCCGGCACACCGATCAACAACCGATATGTCGGGCGAAGTGTGGCAACGTCAAACTCGCAGCTTCCGTTCTCAACACCGTCTGTCTGCAATGCATAGGCTTTGAGTTCGGCATAATGAGTGGTACAAGCCAAGCGCACTGATTTTTTGCGAAGTTCTTCAATAATTGCTGTTGCCAACGCCGCTCCCTCAACGGGGTCTGTCCCGGCACCCAATTCATCCATCAGCACCAAACTATGTTCGTCTGCCTCTGATAAGATGCGGACGATATTGGTCATGTGGGCTGAAAAAGTGGACAATGACTGCTCAATACTTTGTTCATCACCAATATCCACTAAAATTTTGTTAAACACCGAAATCTCACTGTAATCACCGGCCGGAATCATCATGCCGCACATTGCCATCAATGTTAAAAGACCTATTGTTTTCAAAGCAACCGTCTTACCACCTGTGTTGGGGCCGGTGATAATCAGCGAATCAAAGCTTTCTCCCAAAGAAATATCCGTCGGCACCACTTTATCGGCGGCAATTAGCGGATGTCGAGCGGCATGCAGCAAAATCTTTCCGCTTTGATTGATTCTGGGCATAACTGCTTTCATTTTATATGCCAGATTGGCTTTGGCAAAAATAATATCTAAGTGCAAGGCGTGCTCATAACTGCGAATCACTTCGTCCGCAACGCTCCCCACTTGTGCCGAAAGTTCTTGCAGTATGCGGTCTACTTCTTCCTGTTCTTTGGCCTGCAAAACACGAATTTCATTATTTGCTTCTACCACAGCCATAGGTTCCACAAAAACAGTGGCACCGCTGGCGGAAGAATCATGCACCAATCCCGGAATTTCTCCCCGATGTTCTGCCTTTACGGGTACAACAAAGCGGCCGGAACGCATCGTAACCAAAGCATCTTGCAAATGCTTTTGGTGTGCCTGCGAACGGACCAATTTATCTAATTTTTCACGCACACTGGCAGAAATATTTTTGATTTTACGACGAATAGACGCTAATGCCGGTGAAGCATTGTCATCCATTTCTTCTTCACTTAAAATAGAAGAAAAAATCTTGTCTTCTATGGATTTATAAGCACATAGCGCATGAAAAAAAGCATCAATATTGGTGCTCATTCCTTCGCTTTTTTGCCGCCATTGCTTTAGGGAACGTATGGCACGCATTGAGGATGCAACCTTTAACAATTCACCCATATTCAAGCTGCCGCCGGATTCTGCCCGGCGCAGAGGGTTCACCACATTGCTGAGTCCATAAAAAGAGGGCGAACCGAATCTTGCCGAAAGAATATAAGCTGCGTCTGTTTGTGCCAACAAATCCTTTACTTCCTCTATTTGATGAACAGGCTCAATAGACAAAGCCATTTCCGCCGCATCGGTTGTTGCTGTTTCTTGAGAAAGCATATGCAAAATTTTATCGAGTTCCAATGCTTTTTCGTTTTTATTCATATAGGATACAATCCTCTCTAAGGAACTTATCTGTTTCTCACAAAGCTCTTTTTTGAAAGCTTTAACTATGCTATTATTTCGTTTAGGTTATTGATGATTTTATTCATTATTTTCACTCTGCCATAACATGATAAAAATCCAATGTGCGGGGTTTACGGTCCAACACACTGAGCAAATATGACTCAGATACAGCCGCCAACTCTTTTTGTGATTGCTTCGACAGCTGAAAGGAGAATATTCTTTCAGTATCTGCATATAAAATATGGCGCACCGCTTTCAGCACTGCCGGATTCATACCGGCAGAACGCTCTAAACCAGTCTGGAAACATTTATCACAGAGGACATTTGCGTCTGCAATCATTAAATGCATACAAGGAGATTCATAAGCACCGCAAGAAACACAGCTGACAACATCGGGCATAAATCCCGCATAGGTTAAAAGGCGCAATTCGACAATGGGTTTTAAGAGCATTTCCGGTTTTGTTCCTTTACAAAGAAAATGAAGGGCATTGAGAGCCAACCGCAAATATTCGGCTGACTGAATCCCTTCAGGAGCAAATTCAGCAATGATTTCACAAAAATACTGAGCTAATGCAAGCCTCGAAATTTCTTTTCTTAAATCAAAAAAGACTTCTATGGGAGCGGCATCGTTGATTATGTATTTATCCCGCCCTTTGTATAAATTGAGGCGGGAATAACACAAAAGCTGTGTAGCAGAGCTTTTGTTGTCTTTTATATTTTTAGCACGTCTGGCAAATGCACGTAAAACACCTTCATCAGCCGTCAAAACGGTTACCAGACGGTCGCTCTCGCCCACCATCTGCTCTTTGATGATTAGGCCTTGTGTCTTGACCTGCATAATGTTCCTCCTGGATAATTCCATTTTGCATTTGGTGGTTTTCCATCTGTGAATATCGGATATAATCTTCTACCCTTCCTGTCTTACAGAAAGCAGCCCAAGCTTCGTTCTTGTCCACAAATACTTCCCCCTTTTCAAAGACATTCAATGCTTCTTACTAAACAGTATTTACACAAACTGAAACGGTTATAACAGGAAAATTATTGTTTGTTCGACAGAATAAGATAGGATTTTTATAATTTTTGTGCTTATGGCAGATTAAAGTTTAAGGTCTTTTTGTGAAAAGCCCAGTGATTGCAGCGTTCCCGGACGTTGACGCCAATCCTCTTTCACTTTTACCCAAAGCTGCAAATTCACCTTGCAGTCAAAAAAAGCTTCCATATCTTTCCTGGCCTTTGTCCCTATTTCTTTGAGCATAGAACCATTTTTGCCAATGAGAATCCCTTTATGTGTATTGCGTTCACAATAAATCGTGATTTCAATATCTAAAATATTATCACGTTCTTTCATGCTTTCGGTAACAGTTGCTGTTCCGTGAGGAATCTCTTTATCCAAAAGACGCAGAATTTTTTCACGAACAATTTCGGAGGCAATCACACGCTCCGGTTGGTCTGTCAACGTATCTTCCGCAAAAAAATGGCCGCCCGGCATTGTCAATTTTTTGAGTTCTGTCAAAAG
>URPG01000154.1 GCA_900549675.1 uncultured Oscillospiraceae bacterium
ATTTGTTTTTATTCTTCGGTTATTATTACAAGAAAATTCCTTGACAGTGTTTAGGCTTTTCGATACAATAAAATCATTTAGAAAGCGGTTAATCGGTTAAAGCTATCTATAAATAATAAAATATAAAGCTAAAAGTTAAAAAATTAACAATTTTATCGGATTTCACTCCTTGCAAACTTGCAAAAGGGTAGAAGTGTATAAAAATTTTAGTCCGTAAAGTTTTATAAATTCCGAGAAGAAAGGGATGATGGTATGGCACAAACGCTTCCTGTCTTTGATATCCAAAAATATTCCATTCATGACGGAGACGGCATTCGGACGACTATTTTTTTTAAGGGTTGTCCCATTCGCTGTGCTTGGTGCCACAATCCCGAGAGCCAATCTTTTCGGCCAGAACTGTTATGGAATGCCGAAAAATGTACCGGCTGTGGAGGGTGTGTCAAAAGCTGCCCGCAAAAGGCGGTGAGCATGATAAACGGACGGCCCTTTACCAATCGGACGGTATGCATTGGCTGCGGTGAATGTGCCATGACCTGCCTAAGTGCTGCCCGTGAAGCGGTGGGTCAACCGTATACCGTAGAAGAATTGCTGAAAGAGGCGGAAAAAGACCAGATGTTTTTTGAGCGCTCGGGCGGTGGTGTGACTTTGTCCGGCGGAGAAGTTATGGCGGTAGAGCCTTTCTCTTTGGTGGTCGAGTTGGCTCGCTGTTTGCAGGAAAAAGGAATTAGTGTATTTGTAGATACCAGTGGCTGCGTTTCTTTTAAGCGTTATGAAGAAATCCTACCCTATACCGATGTGTTTTTATATGATGTTAAAATGATGAACCCGCAAAAACATCGGGAATTTGTCGGTATGGACAATCCATTGATATTTGAAAATTTACAGAAATTGAGTGAAGCAGGAGCAAGAATCCGTCTGCGCCTGCCTTTAATTGAGGGAATCAATGCAGAAGAGGAGGATGTTCTTCCTCTAATTCGTTGGCTGAGAGCCGGTTTAAAAGTAGAGAAAATTCACCTTTTGCCATATCATGATATTGGCAAGGACAAATATCGGAGATTGGAAAGGCCTTATGACAGCGAACGGTTTCAAGTGCCGTCTGCTGAAAAAATAGAAAAGTTAATCGCTTTATTTCATAATTTTGGGATTCACAAGGTAGAAATAGGAGGCTGAGGGTATGGCAAATACAGTAAAGGTTCAAACAATGCAAAAAGAAAGACATGGAATAACCGAAAGAGTACGAAGGCTCAGAGAAGAAAGCCTGCAAACACCCGCGCGGCTATATATGGAAAGAGCACGTCTGGAAACAGAGGCCTATGAGAAGTACGAGGGTAAAGTTTCAGTTCCCGAACTGCGGGCGTTGACACTGCGATACTATTTTGAACATAAGGCAATTTCAATTGGAAAAGGCGAGCTGATTGTCGGCGAAAAGGGCGATGGGCCACAATCTGCGCCAACCTTTCCTGAGCTTTGCTGTCATACCTTGGATGACATGAAAATCATGAATGAAAGAGAATTGATTGGATTTTCTGTATCCGAAGAAGACTTTAAATTGCAGGAAGAACGTATCATTCCTTTTTGGGAACACCGTTCCATTCGCAGTAAAATTCTTAAAAATATGACGCCTGAATGGAAATCTGCCTATGAAAGCGGCATTTTTACAGAGTTTATGGAGCAAAGAGGGCCCGGCCATACCGTAGGTTCAGAAAAGATTTATCGAAAGGGATTTTTGGAATATCAGCAGGAGATTGAACAGGCAATCGAAAATCTGGATTTTTTGCGGGATACGGAGGCTCTGAAACGCAAAGAGGAGCTGACCGCCATGCATATTGCCTGTGACGCCATTATGATTTTGGGCAGCCGCTATGCAAGGCTGGCCCGTGAATTGGCCGCAGAAGCAACAGATGATTCATGGAAAGCGGATTTATTGCAAATTGCAGAAAATTGTGAGGTGGTTCCTGCTCATAAACCAAAGACATTTCATCAGGCACTGCAAATGTATTGGTTTGTTCATTTGGCAGTGACAAGTGAACTCAATCCTTGGGATTCTTACAGCCCCGGACGATTGGACCAACACGTCTATCCGTTTTATCGGCGTGATACCGAACAGGGTCTTTTAAATCGGGAGCAGGCATTGGAATTGCTGGAGTGTCTATGGATTAAGTTCAACAATCAGCCGGCACCGCCCAAAGTGGGGATTACGCTAAAAGAAAGTGCCACGTATACCGATTTTGCGAATATCAACACAGGCGGCATTGCTCCGGATGGCGGTAATGGCGTGAATGAGGTCAGTTATTTAATATTAGACTGCATGGACGATATGAAGCTATTACAGCCGAGCTCCAATGTGCAGATTAGCCGCAAAACTCCGCAAAAATTTCTTTTGCGTGCCTGTGAAATCAGCCGCAAGGGTTGGGGTCAGCCTGCGTTTTATAATACTGAGGCGATTATTCAAGAATTGTTGGCGGCCGGAAAATCCATTGAAGATGCTCGTCGCGGCGGCACAAGCGGTTGTGTGGAAACCGGCGCATTCGGCAATGAGGCCTATATTTTAACAGGGTACTTCAATTTGCCCAAAATTTTGGAACTCACACTCATGAACGGCTATGACCATGTTTCTAAAAAACAGCTCGGTTTGCCATTGGGCCATGCCGAGGATTTTGAATCCTATGAAGACCTGCTTGCGGCGTATCAAAAACAAATTGAATATTTTTTGGATATCAAAATACAAGGGAGTAATATAATCGAGAAAATTTATGCCGATTATATGCCCGTTCCGTTTTTATCGGTTATTACCAACGATTGTATTCAAAAAGGCAAAGACTATAATGCCGGCGGTGCCCGTTATAATACCAGTTATATTCAAGGGGTGGGAATCGGTACGCTAACGGATTGTCTGTCTGCTATTCGCTATAACATATATGAGAAAAAACGTTTTACCATGGCAGAACTAAAAGAGGCTATGCTGACAGACTTTGAAAACAGTCCGCAGATTTTGAATTTGGTGCAAAATTTCACCCCGAAGTATGGCAACGATGATGATTATGCTGACAGCATTATGCAAGAAATCTTTGATTTTTATCAAAAGGCTGTTACGGATCGCCCCAACATCAAAGGAGGCAGTTACCGTGTAAATATGCTCCCGACCACCTGCCATGTCTATTTTGGAGAAGTGATGCTTGCCAGTGCAAACGGCAGAAGAGCACATAAACCCGTAAGCGAAGGGATTTCTCCCGAAAAAGGAGCAGACCGTCACGGTCCGACAGCAGTGGTGAAATCCTGTGCTAAAATGGATCATATCCGAACAGGCGGCACGCTTTTGAATCAAAAATTTTCTCCGTCTTTGGTGGCAGGAGAAGAGGGTTTAAAGCAAATGGCGAATTTGGTGCGTGCGTATTTTGATATGGACGGTCATCATATTCAGTTTAATGTCATTGACCGTGAAACCTTATTGGAGGCGCAAAGGCATCCCGAAGATTATAAAGATTTAATTGTCCGTGTGGCAGGCTACAGCGACCATTTCCGCAATTTAAGCCGTGCTTTACAGGACGAGATTGTGGGCAGAACGGAACAAAACTTGTTTTAGTTTGTTCCCAAAGTGGATAAACAATGAATTATAGAAAACCCCGGATTTCCATTACAGGAGATTCGGGGTCTTTGATAAATTGAGAGGCTCTTCTTTTCAAGAATCTCTCTTTTACTTTTTTTTATGAATGGCAATAATTGCTGATAAATTACTTTGAGAAATCGTAATAGAAATATGGTTTTTTGCTTCTCCAAAATAATTTAATATGGGAAAATCATTTTCATTGTATTCACTATAATAAGTTCTTGAGATACCGGAAGATTCAAGCAGGTCAATGTACTCTTTCGTGTCTTCAAGGCTAAAGTTTTCAGAAGTAAAAGAATGAAGAATATAATCTCCGCTTTCTGAAGTTACAAAGCTTTTGAATTCTCCGGTGGTTGGTATCGATACGATTTCAGATAAACTTGAAGCAGTATCAGTAGAAAGAGTGCTAGTGGAATCTTCAGTAGAATAGGTACAGCCCACTAGAATCAATAATGTAACTGAAAAGCAGATTAAGATATAAATTCGTTTAGTATACCGCATTTGATGATACTTTCTTTGAAAATACTATTTTGATTCAGTATAGAAAGAATTTCATACCCATAAGATTCTTTACGAGAAATAATGTTTAATATCACTAATTCCAAAGAATTTTTATTCAATTGGTTTGCATAATTACGATTTAAAACATAAAATTCTTTTTATCTACTTAGCATAGACGTTTAAATTTTTTATGTCAACAGGTATAGAAACAATTTTTATTAAGCGGGTACACAGATACGGCATACTTTTTTTACAAATTTTATTCCTATAACGACATTTTTTTATTGTATTTAGAATTAAAGACACATATACTTGAATAGAGCAACCTAAGGCAGTTAACTTTATCCGCGCAACGATAGGAAAGAGGTGAAGTTGATATGTCAACTTTTGAAGTGCTAACACTGATGATAGCGTTTGCTGTTTTGGTGATACATATCATAAAAGTTGGTGATGCCAAAAGATAATCGCTTGCTTTTAGGATAGGCGATTATCGCAAAGAGGCGGTAAGTTGGCTGTCGTTGGGTTGTGAGAGGATCAGTGTGCCAGCGCTGATTCTCTTTTTATATGTATTCTGTCATATCAATTATATGCATAATAGGTATGACAAAATAAAAATTCCTTTTTTGATAAGGCAAATGCTGGTTTCGCTGGGATGAGGACAATTAAGGAATTAACAGGTGACGCATTCAAAAACGAAAGGGAAGAATCCCTCGGTTTTCGTGAGAAAAGCGTTTGATTAGGGAGGAAAAAAAAAGACTGCCAACACTGCCACAGAGAAAACAAAAAAGTCTAGGTGTTAAAAGTCATGGACAGATGAATACCAAAATTTGGTTTCGGTCAAATGAGTATAGAAAGACAAAATAAAGAGTAAAAGAGCGAATCGTTGAAAATTCGCCCTTTTACTACAGGGTATCAGGATATGTATTATGTGGTCAACTGTTCCAGAATTTCTGTTATTTCATCAATAAACATATTTCTGCCAATGGCACTGTGCAATTGTTCAAGGTAGGGTGTTATCGGCAGGGTGACGACATCTCCATTTTGAACAGCGGGGAGATTTTCCCAAACACTGTTATCTTTCAATGTCTGGATGTCAGACTCATTGCCAAATACAATCAAACAATCGGCGGCAATGGTTTCCAAATCAGAGTAAGAAATAGAGAGGGGGAGGGAATCTTCCGTTTCGGGCAGTCCATAAGGCTTGGAGAGTGCCAAATCCCGGTAAAAAAAGCTGCCGGCTGTTTCTGCGGAATGAAAAATAGAAAGCTGGTTCTCTTCTGCCATTAAAAAGAGATAAGT